>JAYUDV010000076.1:0-2281 GCA_043739565.1 Chloracidobacterium sp. | reverse complement strand
TACGGCTTGGCACAGGCATTGCCTCTCTCAAAAGAGGGTTGCCAAAACGCTTAAGGAAAGGTTATGAAAATACTAATTGCTTACGACGGTTCAAGTTGCGCGGAAGCGGCTCTCGATGATTTAGTGCGAGCTGGATTGCCGAAGGCGGGCGAGTTTTTGGTGATGTCAGTTGCCGAAGTCTGGCTTCCGCCTGAAAATTCATCGGAATGGGACGCGGAAAATTCCGACCCTTATCTAAAAGAAATAAGTCGCAAACATTGTGCAAAAAACGAAAAAGCGGTCGCCGAGGTCGAAACTCTGGCAAATCACGCCGCTCAGCGTCTGCGAAAAATGTTTCGGCGCTGGACGGTTTCGGCGGAAGCCACGTATGGCTCACCCGCGCGGGAGGTTCTTACCAAAGCCGATAATTTCAAACCGGATTTGATTGTCGCTGGCTCGCAAGGGCGGTCGGCCGTCGGACGTTTTTTTCTCGGCAGCATCTCGCAGAAGATTTTGACCGAAGCTCATTGTTCAGTTCGAGTGGCTCGCGGGCGCATTGAAGTTGACCCGACAACCGTCCGTCTCGTAATCGGCTTCGACGGCTCGAAAGGCTCACAGGCAGCAGTCGAAGTGGTAGCTTCTAGGGATTGGCCGAAAAAAAGTGAAGTTCGCCTACTCGCAGTCAGTGATCCGATTACGCCGTCGTTAATAGGACGTTTTGTGCCGCCGATTGCCGATTTGGTTCAAGAAGTCAATGAAGGCGAGCGCGAATGGCTACATAAACTAGCGAAACCGGAGTTACAAAAATTAAAGGATGCCGGAATAATCGCGACTCTTTCAATCGTCGCGGGAAATCCTAAACAAGTCTTGGTTGAAGAAGCCGCACGCTGGAACGCCGATGCGATTTTCGTCGGAGCCAACGCCGCAGGCAGCAGACTTGAAAGATTTTTGCTCGGCAGTGTTTCGGCGGCAGTGGCGGAACGGTCGCACTGCTCGGTAGAGGTCGTCAGGAAGGAACCAAAAAATCGAAAACCATGGTTTCCGCAAACTAGTAAAAAATGAAAGATCCTGCGCCCGCTCGAAATTCCAACCGGCTCGAACATGAACACTCGCCCGAAGCCATTCGCCGTCGGCTGGCAAAAGGAGGGAAACACAACTATCTACGCGATTTTGTCTATGGTGGAATTGATGGATCGGTATCCACATTTGCCGTGGTCGCCGGAACGATGGGAGCCAGTCTTTCTACCCGCGTGGTATTGATTTTAGGCGCAGCGAACCTGATTGCCGACGGATTTGTCGGGTTACGGCACAACCTTCCCTCCGTTCGGCTCATATGACGGTTCATTGGAAACAGCGCGGTGTCCGGTTATTTTGTCAATGAAAATGCGGAAATATATCTGTTTGACCAGCCCTGCTTTTGCTAATGCAATGTTAGCGGTAGTGCTTAATTCAGAATTTGATAGATTGTTATGATAAGAATGATTATTAGAATGGCTGTATAGATCAACTTAGTATATTTAGCTAGCCAATTTGGAAGGTAAATATCAAAATTGTCTTTTGTTGAATTTGAATATTTGCGTGCGATAAGAGTTGATGGGCAAAAGAATTTAAAAATTAGCAGGGTTATGCCTTCTAGAAATATAAATCCGTAACCAATCCAGAGCCATATGTCAAGTTTATTTACAATTACAGCATAAAGCATATAGAAAATAACAAAATTGAAGAATACCCATATCAAAGTGTGAATGATTTTAATCAGAGTCAATTTTGTTTCACTTTCCATATTGTGGCAATTTCAAATACTTCAATTGTAAAAACTGAACTAAAACTTTATGTTGTGCGGATTTCGAGACTTCCAAAAACTCAAAAACCAATTTTGTCGCGTCTCCGTCACATTTTTTTCCTCCGTTCGGTTCAAATTACGGTTAATCAGAAAAAGCGCGGTGCCCCGTCATTTTATCAATGAAAATGCGGAAATAGATCGGTTTGTCATCCGTCGCCGGGGTGCGATGCGATCCGGTAACATACGCCGGTTGCCACCACATCGCGTGGCGCGAAAGCAATTCATAGGCGCGGGTTCGCATCGCTTCAAATGCCGGCGCGTCCGGCAATTCCTCATAGCGTCCAAAGACAACCAGACTGGTCCATTCAAATTGATTCTTGATGTCGTCCACTTCGACGCAAACCAGCGGATTCGCCCGCATCCATTCGATTTTTTGTCCGAGCGTCGAAAAGGCATAAAAGTGGTCGCTGCCATCAAAAGCAAAATGAAATGGCACGATATACGGCTGGTTATCACGGG
>JAYUDV010000075.1:0-2282 GCA_043739565.1 Chloracidobacterium sp. | reverse complement strand
ATGCCGAACAGCTTGTCGAAATCATCTTCGCCAGTATCACGGCGACTCTGAATAAGGGTGAGAAGATTGAGCTTCGCGGGTTTGGCAGCTTCCGGGTTCGCGAACGTAATTCCAGAAAGGGCCGCAATCCGAAGACCGGTGCGGCGGTTGACATTCCCGCCAAGCGGGTGGCTTATTTTAAGCCGGGCAAAGAGCTTAAAGAACTTATTAACGAAGGTTAACCGTGGACGTACTCTGGAGTCCGTGGCGCTACGACTACATAACAGCAAGCGATGCCGCTAAAATAAGCGCGTGCGTTTTCTGCGATATTTTGAATAACTCGGCCACTGATGAAGAAAATTTTATTCTTCGTCGTGCCGAGTTTAATTTTGTGATTCTCAATATTTACCCATACACAACCGGGCATCTGATGGTACTCCCATACGAACATCTGGCGTCGCCGGATCAAGCAAGCAAAGATGTCACCGACGAGCTTATGGATCTCGTCAAGCTCTCCACCGCCGCCATAAATGAAACCTATACCCCGGACGGAATCAATATGGGAATGAATCTCGGCAAAGCCGCCGGCGCCGGCGTTGCTCATCACTACCACATGCACATCCTCCCTCGCTGGATCGGCGACGTCAATTTTATGACGGCAATAGGGCAGACTCGAACGCTGCCGGAAACCCTGCAATCGACCTACCAAAAGCTAAAAGACAAGATCTAACTCGGTATAGCGTTTTCGCATACTCCAAGATAACAATCAAAAAATACTAATTCGTAGCATTTGCGTCAGCTTTTTGAGGCTCTTGCGAGCGGTCGATCGCTTCGTCTTCGATCTCGCCTCCGGGACTTACCGGTATGTCGTCGGGATTTGCGTATTTCATGCCGCGTTCTTCGCTGTCGATATCGGGCGCCGGAAACTTGAATTGGCCCGAATTTGGCGGCACATACCCGGGGTAATCGACACGGGAATGATAGATCGCTACGAGCGATTTGATCAACGATTCGCGGATCTGCGTCAGCTCGCGCAAGGTGAGGTCGCATTCGCCAAGCTGATCGTCCTGTAGGATCGCGTCGATTATTTTCGTCACAATAAACCGAATATTTTCGGGTGTCGGTTCTGACAACGAACGAGCGGCGGCCTCGCACGAATCCGCGATCATCATTATCGCTGCTTCTTTGAATTGCGGTTTCGGCCCGGGATAGCGAAAATCGTTTTCTGATATCACCTCGTCGGGACGAGCCTGGTCTTGCGCTTTTTTCAGAAAGAAATGCAGCGTCCGTGTGCCGTGGTGCTGAGGGATAAAATCGACGATTCGCGGCGGCAGACCCATCTCGCGGGCAAGCTTTATGCCGTAGGTCACGTGGCTGATGATGATTTTGGCGCTTTGCGTCGGTTTGAGGCGGTCGTGCGGATTTTTGGACAGTTGATTTTCGACGAAATGCTCGGGAGCCGCCGTTTTGCCGATATCGTGATAGAGAGCACCGATGCGTGCGAGCAGGCCATTGCCGCCGACAATGCGGCAAGCTTCTTCGGCAAGCTGACCAACCGCGTGCGAGTGTTGGTTAGTGCCGGGTGCACGCAAAGCAAGCTGCCCAAGAACGGGCAGATCGGCGTTTGAAAGCTCAAGCAGCTTGACGTCGGTCAAGATGCCGAAGAATGTCTCGCAGATCGGCAACAGTACCGCGGTGACCGCCGCCGTTATAATACCGCTCGCCAGGCCGCACGCGATGGCAAGCAAGATCGTGTTCAAAATAAACGGCTGTTGCGTAAAAGCGATCATCGCGACGGCGAGTAATGCACTGGCCGCTCCGATCAGTCCGCCCGCGAGCGTGACGGTCTGGCGGCTGCGGTAACGTCCGATGCCATAAACCGCAAGCGACGATGCAATTGCCGCGTAAATCGTGAATTCGAGTCCGCGCGGCGCCAGAAAACCAGCGATCAGAGCATTTAGCAACCCGGCAAATAGCGCGGTCGGACGATCCGCAAGCAACGTCATCAGCAAACTGCCCGTCGCAAACGGTATCGCAAAGGCCCAAAGCATCGGATCGTTCATCGGGGCTTTGATATTCTGAAGGGCCGTAAATTCGGCAAGCCGGAATAGCGCCGCGACGATAGCCGTCTGTGTCAATACGATAAATCCGAGCAGCGCAAAAGTCTTTCGCGCCGAGAGTGCGAGTCGCGGCAGCATCCCGCGATGCTGGACAAATTTCCACGCGATCCAAAACAAAGCCGTAATAAACAGCAGCAGCGCGCCAAACCGGTTAATCTGCCGCGAAGACGACGTATAATTGCG
>JAYUDV010000074.1:0-2290 GCA_043739565.1 Chloracidobacterium sp. | reverse complement strand
AAATCGCAGATTCCCGATCGCGTACTTTTGCCAGTCTTTGTAGTCGAAGTGCCACCATTCGGCCTCGTAAACGGTGAAGCCTTCGGCTTCCATGGCATAGCGAAGCAGCTGGCGATGCCAACGCTGGAGGGATGTGCCGCCGGGGTAATCCGGGGAGGCACGGTCGGTCGTTTCGTCGTAGGTACTCACCATTTCCAAGGGTTTGCCCGTTTTCAGATTGTAGAGGGTGATATCGACGGCGGCTCCGCGATTGTGACGTGCGCCTTTTGACGGATCGGCGACAAACAGTTTCTTGTCGTCGGGTGTCGCGTCCCAGAACACTTTGGTCACATACCACGGACGATAGGCATCGTGAAAAAGAAGGCCATATCCGTGCTCTTTGAGTTTGCGATTTGCCCGGATGACGGCCTCGGCGGCAGGTCGCTGCATGAAGGCACGGGCCTCGGAGTAAAAGACCGAGCTAAAAAGGTTATTTGTAGTCGCGTAGCGTATGTCGAGTTTAATGGTCGGGTCCAGCTTTCTGAGTTCGACTAGATCAGACGGGAGGAAATCATTACCTTCATCTGGAGGCTCTGCGGCCAATGCTTCTTTGATAAGTTCCGGAACCGGACGCAGCGGTTTTACGTGCAATTGGCCCGCTCCACCTTCCGGCTCGATATGCCGCCTTTTTAAAACGTCATTCCCGATCTTAATTTCGGCCGCACGGCCTTTTGAGTCACGCTTAAACTGGAGTGGCTGACCGGCATGCGGGCTGTTTGAATCATACCTAAAGCCGCCTTTAGCCTCATCAAAGCATTCGATCTGCGCACCCTTAAAAAGTGAGCAGAGATGGCCATCTTTCTCAAGAATATACAAAATCCCGTCGTCCGGACCGTACTCGCCGATCAACCCGAGCCAGCGCTTTGACGCCGGGGCGGGCTCTGTGTACCTCGCTGCATCCGTCTGATCAATCGAGGCAACCATCGACTGTTCAAGAGACCGTGCCCGGACATCGAACCCGTAAATCGAAGCAGCGACCACGAAGACGGAAACCAAAGTGTGTCTAAACAAATTCATTATCTATCTACCTTACGTTCGTGACTGCGGCGCGGCCCAACACGATCGTTTCCCGTCGTACGGTCAATTCATCGATACGAGCCTTTTTCACCTCAAAACCGATGCCGGATCCGCCGGGTGCCGTTATCGTTCCGTCGGAACTGACTGTCACCGGAGGCTCTATTATATCCTCATCCCAGTACCTCGCCGAGGCGGAGACGTCACCGGGCAGAGTAAAGCCGGGCAGCGTTGACATCGCAATATTGTGTGCCCGTCCGATGCCCGATTCGAGCATGCCGCCGCACCAGACCGGAATGCTATTTTTCGCCGCAAAACTTTGTATCGCCAGCGCATCTGAATGGCCACCAACCCGACCCAATTTGATATTTATGATGCGGCACGCACCGAGTTCGAGGGCGTGCTGAGCATCCCTGAGCGATGCGATCGATTCATCGAGACAGATCGCGGTTTTCAAACGCTTTTGCAGTTTGGCGTGATCGACCAGATCCCCTGCAGAAAGCGGCTGCTCGATCATCAGCAGGTTGAATTCATCGAGTTTCTCAAAAAGACTCATGTCGCTGTCAAGCCTATACGCCGAATTGGCATCGACGGATAGGTTAATATCGGGGAAATTCGATCGAATGATCTTTACCAGTTCGATGTCCTGCCCGGGCATTATTTTGAGCTTGATCCTTTGATAACCGCAATCGACTTCGCGAGTCACTTTTTCGAGCAGGATTTCCGGCGATTTTTGGAGACCGATGGAAACACCGCAGTTTATCTGCTCTTGTGTTCCGCCCAAATGCTGCCACAGCGGAAGATTGTTTTTCTTCGCCTCCAGATCCCAAATGGCCGCTTCGACGCCGCCGATCGCCATGCGGTTGCCGCGGATCGGTGCAAGAGCAGTTGATACCCCAGAAGCAGTGCTGACTGAACTTCTTACCAGTAGCGGAGCAATAAAATCGCTGATGATCAACCATGCGGTATCGATTGTTTCGTGATTAAAGAATGGCTCTTCGGGAGCGGTACATTCGCCGTAGCCTGTCGCGCCATCCCGATCCGTGGCGCACACGATCAAGATTCGCCGTTTTAGCGCCGTGCCAAAGCTAGTCTGAAATGGCGCCTTGAGCGGCATCTCAATCTCACATAGCTCCAGCTTTTCCAGATTCAATTTATTCATTTCTTTTACCGCCTGTCTGTCAATCTGCCAACGTGGCCTCGTGACTATACTGTGACCTAAAACTCCAAAGATTCC
>JAYUDV010000073.1:0-2311 GCA_043739565.1 Chloracidobacterium sp. | reverse complement strand
CTCGTGCTCGTTGATCGTATCCTGCGAACCGGTATTCTTAGACCGTGTACGCTCCCGAATAAACGCGATCAACAGATTTTTTAGCGTCCGGTGAGCGTCCCAAATCTCACGGTTGGATAATGACTCGACAGAGGCGGCCCAAGCTCCCGAATCACGGACGATCTCGTGCCAATTATCGCCGATCCGCCGCTCATAAATACTCTGAAAGACAGGAGCGATCCATGTCGGGGCGTGGACGCCGTTGGTCACGGATGTGATCGGCACGGCACGGGGATCACCCAGATCGGGAAACATCCTTAGCCACAACTCACGCGAGACTTCGCCGTGCTTTTCACTCACACCATTTGCTGAGCGGCACATGCGGATAGCGAGCGGCGTCATGCCGAAAAATTCGGTATCATCCGCGACATCTGCACGCCCGAGTGCGAGAAATTCGCTGTTGGTGATCTTTAGCGAGTCGATAAACTCGGTGCTGAAACACTCACTCAGGAGCTGCGGCGGGAACGAATCATTACCGGCCGAGACTGGCGTATGCGTTGTAAAAACGCACTTTTCGCGAATCGCCCTCGCGGCATCGTCAAATGTTTCGCCGGGGTTATCATGCAGATATTCACAGGCGAGTTCGAGTGTCGAGAACGCCGCGTGACCTTCATTAAGATGAAAAACCGACGGATCGACGCCGAGTTTCCTTAATAATCTAACACCACCCAAGCCGAGCACCTTTTCCTGCACAATACGCGTTTCAACGTTACCGCCGTAGAGATGGCCCGTGATGAGGCGGTCAACCGAAGTGTTTTCGGGGACATTTGTATCGAGCAAATATAGCGAAATGCGGCCGATACGAGCAAGCCAGGCCTGTGCGACCACCTCACGGCCGCGGATATGAACGGACACGGTGATCCGTTCGCTGTTGCCATCGACGGCGGCGGTCAATGCTAATTCCGACTCAAAAACGTCGTTATATGACTCCGCCTGCCAGCCGTCGTGAGCGATACGTTGGCGAAAATATCCGTAGCGATACAGCAAGCCGACCGCAGTCAGAGGAACATTTAGATCGCTGGCGGATTTAAGATGATCGCCCGCGAGAATGCCGAGTCCGCCCGAGTAATTAGGCAGCGAATTGTGTACGCCGTACTCGGCGCAGAAATACGCGATGGTCGTCGCTGGTTGTTCGACGCTGGTTGTTGTCTTTAGATAGTCGCTGAGTCTGACGCTAAACCGTTGCAGACGCTCGACATAATTGGCGTCCGCCGACCTTTGCCAAAGCCGCAAGCCGCTTACTTTTTTTAGTAGGAGACGCGGGTTTTGTTCGCATTTGTCCCAAAGCTCGGGATCAAGATCGCGAAACAAGGCGGAGCCCTCTGGCTGCCACGACCAGTAAAAATTTCTCGAAATGGTCTCAAGAGCCTTTAGATTTTCCGGTATCTCGCGGTTGAATTCAAAATCGGTTCTAAATGTGGTCTCCGTCTGCGTACTTACTGCTTGTTGTGTGGCGATATCGGTCGAGGCCTCCGTCATAATTCAGGTTGACTGTATCCAACGAATATAAACGATACGCGCTGGAGTATCAAATTTCAGGTCGCAGAAGCCCGCGCGTGAGCAAGGCCGTATCGCGAACGTTGATTGATACGTCCTTGCGCGCGGGCGGGCTTCTGCATTGGCGCCCATTTCGGTATAATCGGAAGTTTCTGAATCATCACAAATCATGAAATTAAATATCATTCCTGTTAAATGGAGCGACGCCGGCGTCGAGATGCTCGACCAACGGAGGCTTCCGACCGAGGAAAAATGGCTGACGCTGCGGACTTACAATGAGGTGGCCGACGGCATTCGCGATATGGTGGTGCGCGGCGCACCGGCGATCGGAGTTTCGGCGGCGTACGGAATCGCCCTCGGAGCCAAGAATTTTGTCGGGACAAATGTCGACGATCTCGCTGATGAGATCGAGTTTATTAGCGACGTGCTGGCCAAAACGCGGCCGACCGCCGTCAATCTTTTTTGGGCGATCGACCGCATGAACCGAACTTTCCAGAAAGCCAAAGCCGACGGGAAATCGGTCAGCGAGATCAAGCAAATTCTGCTCGACGACTCGAAAGCGATTCACGAGGAAGATATCGAATCCCAGCGGCTAATCGCCCAATTTGGCGGCGAGTTGCTCGATGACAATTCGACTGTCCTGACGCATTGCAATGCCGGGGCGTTGGCGACAGGCGGCGTTTGGGGCACGGCCTTGGGTGTAATTCGCGGCGCGGTCGATCAGGGCAAGACGATCTCGGTGATCGCCGATGAGACGCGGCCATACCTGCAAGGA
>JAYUDV010000072.1:0-2312 GCA_043739565.1 Chloracidobacterium sp. | reverse complement strand
TCGCATCAGCCAAAACCGTCTCGGGCACACACAAACTGGCATTCAACTGCGAAACTCGATCACGCCGCGATGGCGTCGATACGGGGCTTTTGGATGGTAATGCTGTCCACGAGGCTTTTGTGGAAGCTGTTAAAAAGGTTAACCCGGTATATGCGATAACAACCGAAGTAAGCGACGCGGGCGATGCGGTTGATCTTTTTTGCGGGAACTGGGGCACATCGCATCGCGCCGCGTGTAACGCTTATGCGGCCGACCACACAATTAAAATATCCGAAAAACGAGACCTCGTTATCGCAAGCTGCGGCGGATTTCCGCACGATATTAATATGATCCAGGCTCACAAGACGCTCGATGCCGCCTCGCGGGCATGCATTGAAGGCGGCACGATAATCCTGCTTGCCGAATGTGCGGACGGGCTAGGACGCGATGATTTTTTGAACTGGTTCGAGGCGGCGAACAGCGAGGCATTAGCCGTTGAACTATGCAAGAAATATCAGGTTAACGGGCAAACGGCGTGGAGCCTGTTGCAAAAGGCTGAACGCTTCAATATAGGTGTCGTGACTAATTTGGGCGGCAGTTCGTTGGCACAGATGCGACTGAAACCCGTTGATGTTTTAGATATTATTTCAAACAATTCGTCAAAAACCGGATATATTTTACCGAACGGAGCTAAGGTATTAATTCAATAATAATTTGCCGATTCGGATGGTTATTTATCTTTTGATTCAAATTTGGCAGAAGAAATCCACGATTCTAATTCTTCACAGCAAAGGTTCGGGCGATCGAATCGGTTTGGTTGCGGATAGAGCGCAGCGTGTCCTTTTGCCCGGTAAATCTGATCAGATAGATCGTTGTATCATTTACCTTCAGAAAGTAAAATCTGCCGGCCATACTCCGTCCCGCGGCTACGTATTCGAAATTAAAGACACTGCCGCGCAGGTGGCCAACAAAATTTTCTTCTTTTCCGGCAACATATCCGGGGCGAAACTGCAGTTTCTGCTCTTCGTCCTGAATGACATCGGTCAAAATCGAATTTTTTGCAATGGTGAGCTTACGCACCTCGAGATGGCCGTCTGTCCGGTCGCCATACACATACTCAACATTTGGACTGGTTGCCGACGGTTTGACGGTCATTTTCCATTTAGCGTCAGGAAGCGCGAATGAGTAATCTACGCTCGGATCGCTAAACGCTTCGTTCTGCCCGAAGGCGGAGAGCGCTAATATTGCGACGACGCTGACTGCACAAAAAAGAGAGATTTTTCTTAATTTCATATTGCCCTCTAAAGTCCGTTTCACTGAATGCCATTCTAACTTAAAGCACGGCTAATTTCGAGAAGTTAGATGAAGAACGGTGGTGAATTGTTGTCTATTTCTCGCTGTTCGCGATACCAGCAATAACATAATTATTCGCCCTTTTTCATCCCGGCGTCGTCTAATCTGGCAGGTAAGTTTTTGCGAATGATAGATTCGAGGTACTAAAAATGAGAAAAAGGATTTCTTTTATAAATAAATTGGCGGCGGTTGCGGCAATCTACACGATGCTGTCACCAGCCATGATACTCCGCGCCGATACAAAACCCGGCCTGAAATCGTTAACCGAGGAGCAGAAGATTCTACATGTGCTAAATCGGCTCGGTTTTGGAGCGCGGCCCGGCGATGTGGAAAAGGTTAAGGCAATGGGCCTGCAAAAGTATATCGATCAGCAGCTCAATCCGTCGTCGATCCCCGATCCGGTCGCGGAAAGTAAGGTCAAAGATCTTGATGTATTTAATATGTCGACCGCCGAACTATTCGCGAAATATCCAAATCCCGGTGCGTTGCTGCGGCAATTAGAAGGCGGCAAGGTTGCTCAGGCAAACGCGCAAAATAAGAAAAATGCGCAATTGCCGGCTGCCGGCCCCGGACAGGCCCCGCAGGACCCAAATCAAGTGTCGGACGCGGACAAAAAG
Source organism: Chloracidobacterium sp. (assembly GCA_043739565.1). Lineage (GTDB taxonomy): Bacteria > Acidobacteriota > Blastocatellia > Pyrinomonadales > Pyrinomonadaceae > OLB17. Next base: position 363 of record JAYUDV010000072.1, on the reverse strand, counting down.
GAACGCCGCGACAAGATTCAGGCGTTGTATCAGAAATATGACCTAAAGCCGGCCGGACAGATCCTGCCCGAGATCGTGGCAAATCGCGTGCTCAGGGACGTTTATTCGGAACGTCAATTACAGGAAGTGATGGTCGATTTCTGGCAGAATCACTTTAATGTATTTGCGGGAAAGGCGGCGGTTCGCTGGTATATTCCGAGCTACGAACGCGACGTTCTGCGTCCGAATGCTCTGGGCAATTTCAGGGACCTGCTCGTCGGCACGGCAAAACATCCGGCGATGTTGTTCTATTTAGACAATTTCGAATCAATGTCGCCGAACACCCAGACGCCCGGAAACGGCCAAAACGCTCAACGGCTGCAG
>JAYUDV010000071.1:0-2325 GCA_043739565.1 Chloracidobacterium sp. | reverse complement strand
TACGCCGTGCTGCGGGTCTCGGGTGTTTCTACTTTATTCACCGTCAATTTGACAACAGGAGCCGTAACAGCGGTCGGACCTGTCAGCGGTACACCAGCAATCGACGGAATTGCCGTCAGCCCGTGTACTCAGGTCTGCGTTCCAACAGTAAACGTTATTCAGGATACGAGCTTCGAAGCAAGCACTTCGGGAGCCCTTATCACTAATCCGTTCTGGCAGTCGACCTCGACAAACTTCGTTTCGTCGATTTGCAGCACGGCATTTTGCGGCACGGGCGGCGGAACGGCGGCACCTCGTACAGGCACCTACTTTACGTGGTTTGGCAACGTTAACAGGTTTGAAGCAGGTTCTGTCCAACAAACCGTCACGATTCCTGTTGGATCAAGCCCGACGCTCAAATTCTGGATGCGTGTCGGTCTAGTGACGGCCCCGTTCGATGCAACTATGGCGGTCAAAATTGATGGCCAGACGATCCAGACGTTTACCGAACCGGCGGTGGCGGAGGCGGCCTATACAGAGCGCACCATCATTTTCCCGTCGTCATTCGCTAATGGGGCATCGCATGTTGTCCGCTTTGAGTACAACAATCCGGCGGGCAGCGGCACGTCAAACTTTACGATCGATGACATAACAATGTCGGTCGGCTGTCCGCTTCCGTCATGTAATCAAAACTTTGACACGGTGACCGCTCCGGCGTTACCTGCGTTCTGGACGAGTACCACAACCGTCGGGACCTTGCCGCCGTGGGTTACCTCGACAACCAATCCGGACACGGCCCCTAACGCGGCGTTCGCGAGTGATATCCCATCCGTCAGCAATACCGAATTGGTATCGCCGAATTTCGTAGTGGCTCCCGGCGGCACGCAAGTGACGTTCAGGAACCTTTACAATATGGAGAACAATTTCGACGGAATGGTCCTCGAGATCAGCACCAACGGCGGGCCATTCCAGGATATTCTGGCAGCCGGCGGCAGCTTTGCGACAGGCGGTTACAACGGCACGATCAGTGTCAACTTTAACAGCCCGATCGCGGGCCGTCAGGCATGGACAGGCTTGTCGGGAGGCACTGCGGCCGCTCCGACATACATTACGACCACGGTCAATCTGCCGGCTGCCGCTACCGGGCAGCTCGTCAAACTAAAATGGCGTGGTGCCACCGACAGCAGTGTTATAGCCAGCGGTGCGGCGGGCGTCCGAATCGACACCATCACGGGCATCGCCTGCACGGCGACGGCCGCTGGTGTGTCTGTGTCGGGCCGCGTACTAACGCCGGACGGACGCGGACTGCGAAATGCGAGAGTGACGATGACGGATCAAACCGGCGCGGCTCACACCGTAACGACCAGTTCATTCGGGTTCTACCAGTTTGACGAGGTCGAGGCCGGCCAGTCTTATATCGTTAGCGTCGCATCGCGGACCTATCGGTATACGCCTCAGGTTCTGCAGGTCTTCGATACGGTCGCGGATTTCGACTTTATTGGCCTGGAATGACATCAAAGATGAATGATGAATGATGAATGGTGAATGGTGAGTGGTGAATGTTTTTCGCTTATCACTCATCACTCATCCCTAGTCACTCACCATTCACCTTTAAGGAGAGGCTGTTTGAAAAGACAAATCCCTAAGGTCTCTGAAAGAGACAGATGAAATAGCGTGGGCTAAAGCGAGCAGAAGCGAGCGGCACCCCACGTTTGTTTTTAAAATGGATTTGACGCTGTAAGTGTCAAACAATTAATAGTTTAGTTTGACCCCTTCAGGGTCGGAATGTGATAGCCAACATTTCGTGGGGTTTTCGCTTTGGTCCACCCCACCCTAATACATTTATCGCTTTCAGCGAATTTGAGGACTTTTCAGACAACCTCTTTTTTGTTCTGCAATCCGAAGCGTCGGTAAAATTTTAGTAGCAAAGGAAGATGTCGTGTTTAACCAGCAATAAAGCGGACACTTCATCATTGCAGAGAAAAGTATGTTGTCACCCGTCCGCAAGCGTCTGATTGTTGCGTTTGTATTTATATTTTGCGCCGGGGTTACCGCCGCGAAATTCGGTGCGGTCGGCAAGGCGGATGTCAACCGCCACGACTACGGAAATTGCTAATCAACACCGCATTGCGGGTTGAGTAGCCGCGGGCGACATAGAGCCGAAAGCCGTCTGTCGAAAAGGCATAGTTATAGATGTCGCCGCTTGTGAAATCGGTCAGCGGACTCGGGTTGCCTCCATCCAACGGTTGCAGCCAGATGTTGCTCACGTTGTTGCGTTGGACAATGTAAGTCAACGCTTTGCCGTCCGGCGTCCAGCGCGAACCGATGTTGAGAACCGGATTATCG
>JAYUDV010000070.1:0-2329 GCA_043739565.1 Chloracidobacterium sp. | reverse complement strand
GCTCACCAGAGCGGGCCACCTTCATTAGGCGCACCCGCGACTTGCCGTAATTGTCCTGAATGATCCTGGCAGTCATAAGCTAGCTTCCGCGATAGGTTGAATAGCCGAACGGGCTTAACAACAAGGGGACATGATAATGCTCGACCGTATCTTTGACCACAAAGCTAATGGTCACCTGGGGAAAGAAACACTCGATGTTTTGCATTAGAAAATATGGTCCGATCTCAAACATCAGGCGGTAGTGTCCGGGCAGAAACGCGTCGCGAGTCGAGAGAAGGTCATTGACACGGCCGTCAATGTCGGTCATGCCCTCAGCGATAACCTGCCAGCCGGCGGAGTGTGTTTTGCGTTCAAGCACGACCGGAATGCCCGCACCCGGTTTGCCCGATGTAGTGTTAAGAATATGTGTTGTTATCGCGCTCATTGTTCTAAAAGTTTTGTCAGCCTGATCTCGGTGATCTTTTGCTGCTCGCGGCTCGCGATCCGCATCTCGGTCTCAGCGGAATTGCCTAGACGCGCCCGACAGATCGCGAGCATCTCATCGGCGGATTTGCCTGTGGCACATACAATAAATATAAACCCGAACTTTGCTTCGTACAAGCGGTTGGCGTCGGCGAGTTGGTCGCGGACGCTGGCGTCTGCCACTTGCATTCCAGATTGTTCACCGCTCGACCAATCGGCGGCACGCGCCTTTTGGCCGGGAGCCGACTTTTTGGAACCGATCTTCGGATGGGCAGCAAATGCCTCACGCCAATCGGCGGGCGAAAGCGCGAACCACACGGTTTCAGCAGTTTCAAAAAGGTTTTCGAGCATCGGAAAGGGCCCCAAGTCGGCCATTCGCCGCGCCCATTCGGTCGAACCGCAGCAATCCAGGAATGCCGATTCTGCCTCAACTCGCGGAAGATCGTTTAGCCACGTCAGATGTTTGTAGATATGGTTGCTCAAGCGATCCTACCGAAAAGCCGCAGACGACTGACGCCGCCGTCGGGAAAAATGTTGAACCTGACATGCGTAATGTCGCCAAGACCGGCAAGTTCGACGGTAAAAATGTGTTTTGAATGCGCCTGCAATTTGGCCATCGGCAGCAGTTCGCGCCATTTGATCGAATCAAGATCGCCGTCGGTCGACATGCCGCCTTCGAGCGAGCAACTTTCGGGATAATTGCCTTTAAAATGCGAGGTATCGACCTCGACCCGCGTGATCGTGCCCGCAGTGCCGAGTTTGACTATACACCAATCGTGGCCTGGGCCGCGGCGACGCTGCGATTCCCAACCATCGCTCATATCCTGCGCGAGGCCGGGCATGATCAGATTGTGCCGGTGGCCAAAAAACATATCGCTCGCCATCGGCACGTCACCGCCGTTTTCAGCCGCCGCGAGGTCGATCTCACTGTTTCGTTTTTTTAGAGCCTCCCAATCGGGCAGTACATTGCCATAAATCCGCAACCGGGCAACGCCGCCATCAGGATAAATCTTGAACCGCAAATGCGTCACACGGCCGAGGTGATCTATAACAAATTTATTCTGCGAATCGCCCTGCAAAACGGACATCGCGAGGATTTCGACCCATTGCGTCCCATCTCCGAGCAATTGACCAATGTCCGGCTGGCCGTCAACAGTACAGGCCTCAAGCGAACAATGCGACGGGAAATTCCCTTTAAAAAATGCTGTATCGACGATCACACCCTTGATCTCGCCCGGCATCCCGAGCCGGATAACGCACCAATCAAATTTTTCGTCGAGCCGTGGGCTTCGGCGGCGGCGTGTCTCCCACCCGTCCATCCATTTGCCGAGATCCGTGTATTTGCCCTCGATCCAAACGGGAGCCGCCGGTTTTAGAAGATTTTCTTTCTGCGCAAAAAAATCGTCGTTTGCCGCAAGCACGGCACTGCCAAGCTTTTCGGATGCGAGGTCAATTAGTTCGGTAAATTCCATATATCGCCTGAAATAAACTGACGGCCACGGTTCTATTCGTTCGCAGTCGCTCTAATCATATTCAGAAATTCGACCGGAGATATTACTCACAAAGACCGAAATCGCCGCCGGAAATCTTTGGCTTCTTCGGTGTGATTCGTCTTTAAATCGAGCAAATCCCCGTCGCGGCTTACAATATAATCGGCCTTTGCTTGGATGGCAAGATTAATATATTTCTCGTCTTTGGGGTCGCGCGGGTATGTAAATCGTGAGGGAACTTCTTCGATTAGCTCCGCTTTGTCTTTGAGAATTTCAATCAATTTACCCGCTCGCTCTTTGGTCAGAAGCGAATATCTAGCCTGCAATTTTGGGCGAGTCAAAACATCGGCAATTTCACCAAGTATTTCGTCACTTAC
>JAYUDV010000069.1:0-6206 GCA_043739565.1 Chloracidobacterium sp. | reverse complement strand
TGCGCATTCACGGCACGAATCGACGAAACATCCGATGCCTGCAATATCGCCCTCGGCAAATTTTGTTACATCACGGCCCGTTTTAACAACGCGGCCGACGATCTCGTGTCCCGGCACCATCGGATAGGTCGAATTGCCCCATTCGCCTCGAACCTGATGAATATCAGAATGGCAGATACCGCAATAAAGTATGTCGATCAAAATATCGGCCGGGCCGAGATCACGGCGTTCAAAATTGAATGATTCAAATGCGGATTCGGGCCCGCTCACTGCATATCCTTTGGTCTCTATCATTTATTCTCCTAAATTTATTAGTCTATTGTTGCTATCACTTTTAACTCGATCGCGATCAGGGTCGGCAATCTATTTACCTCAACCGTCGTCCGGCACGGTTGATTATCGGCAAAATACTCAGCGTAAATCCGATTATATACCACAAAATCATCCTTGATATTCGTCAGAAAAACGGTCACATCGACGATTTTGTTCCAGGACGATCCGGCATCCTCAAGTATAAAACGTACATTTTGAAACACCGAACGGCATTGCAGTTCGATGTCGTACGATATGATCTCGCCGGAGTCATTTCGTTCGACGCCCGGAATAATTTTTGTTCCACGCGCACGCGGCCCAACGCCAGACAGGAAAAGGAGGTTCCCGACACGGCGTGCGTGCGGATACAAACCGACCGGTTCTGGTGCTTTTGACGAATTTATGATCTCGTTATTGGGCATTCTGTTACAAAATACAATGCGAATACGGGAATATTATCGAGCGTTTAATACATCTTAAAAGTAGATGGAATCGTCTTTTATGCTTAAATGAGTATATTAAAGATTGAATCCGAAACGAAGCGTTCGCGCGAATTCTTGAGTAAGAGGTATTTATGACAGTTTATATTATTCAATTTTTTTCATTTCTACTGATGAGCACCTCGCTGGCGTGTAATGTGGTGAGATCTTCGCCCCAAGTCGTCCCAATGGTCGAGCCGGTTGCCCAATCACCGGCGTCAATCGCAAAAGGCGAGCAGACCGCCGTGTTTGCGGGCGGATGTTTTTGGGGGCTGGAGGCCGTATTCGAACACGTCAAAGGTGTTACGGACGTTAAATCCGGATACTCTGGCGGCGAGGCAAAAACCGCGAAATATGACCTGGTGAGCGAAGGCGACACCGGTCATGCCGAATCTGTAAAGGTCACGTTCGACCCGACGAAGGTCACCTATAATCAGCTCCTGACCGTATTCTTTTCGGTCGCACACGACCCGACGCAGCTTAACCGACAAAGCCCCGATAGCGGCACGCAATACCGGTCGGCGATATTCTACGGTAACGAAGAGCAAAAGACGCTCGCGCTTTCGTACATTGACTCGATCGAGAAATCAAAGGCTTTGTCGAAACCCGTCGTGACGCAGGTAGTGCCGCTCAAGGCATTTTACGAGGCCGAGGCATATCACCAAGATTATCTCGCGCATCACCCGGATCAGCCTTATATAGTAATAAACGACGCTCCAAAGGTCGCCGATCTTAAAAAACGGTTTCCCGATCTATACGTTGAGAAGTAAAAGATCAAAACCACGTGTGCAAGCGGTGGTTTTTCCTTGTTGCCAAAGGCGACGAACATCAAAGCCTGGGGCGAAATGAGCGTAGCGAATGGAACCCCAGGAAATTTCAATATTAATATGTGAACCTCAACCTTGAGGCGGCTTGTCTCCCAACGAGTTCTCACAGTTTTATACAAACATTCTTCTCGTCCGTAAAAAACCTCAACGCTTCAAACCCGCCTTCCCTGCCGATTCCGCTGTCTTTCATGCCGCCGAATGGCGTTCGTAAGTCGCGCAAAAGCCAGCAGTTTACCCAGACGACGCCGGAATCTAATTTTGCGGCTACGCGGTGCGCCCGAGAGAGATTTTCCGTCCAAACCGTTGCCGACAGGCCGTAGCGGACGGAATTGGCGTAACCCAAAACCTCGTCCTCGGTGTCGAATGGCATGATCGTCACGACCGGGCCAAAAATCTCTTCCTGATTTGTCCGGCAATCGTGCGGCAGACCTTCGATCACGGTCGGCTCGATAAACCATCCGTTTGCACAGCGTCCGTTCATATTTATCTGCTTTCCACCGTTCAGGACGGCGCCGCCTTCGCGTCCGGCGATCTCGATATATGACATTATCTTGTCAAAATGCTGTTTGGAGACTATCGCTCCGACATCGGTATCGGCATTGAGTGGATCGCCAACTTTTAGCGCCGCCACTTGCCGGATGAAATCCGCACGAAACCGCTCATACAGAGGCCGTTCGACAAAAATCCGCGAGCCACAGAGGCATATCTCGCCTTGATTTGAAAACGACGCGCGGACGGTGGTTGCGAGCATTTCTTCATAATTGCAGTCGGCAAAGATGATGTTCGGATTTTTACCGCCGAGCTCGAGCGAGAGTTTTTTGAACATCGGTGCCGCGACACGCGCTATCTCCTCGCCCGTCTTTGTGCCGCCGGTAAATGAGATCGCTTTAACATCTTTATGTGCGACGATAGCCGAGCCCACCTTTGGCCCGAGGCCGTGGACGATGTTTAAAACCCCGGCGGGCAGCCCAGCCTCGATGCAGAGTTTTGAGAGCAGATACGCGGTCATCGGCGTTACCTCAGACGGCTTTGCGACGACCGTACAACCGGCCGCGATCGCGGGCGCGATCTTCCATGTAAAGAGATAAAGAGGCAGATTCCAGGGCGAGATACAGCCGACAACTCCGAGCGGGTGCCGCAGCGTGTAGTTGATCGCCTGCTGGCCAACGGTATCGTGCGATTCGTTAGCCGTGTGCATTGCAGCCGTCGCGTAAAATTTGAAATTTGCGACCGCTCTTGGGATGTCAACCGTACGTGCAAGCGATAACGGCTTGCCTTGATCAATGCTCTCAGCTAGGGCAAGTGATTCCAGATCGCGTTCGATAAGGCCGGATAGCCGCATCAAAATATCGTGTCGCGACTCAGTAGAAGTATTTGACCACGCCGGAAAAGCATCTTTGGCAGCCTCGACCGCAAGATACACATCGCGGTCGTCCGAGTCGGCGATCCGCGAATACAATTGTCCGGTTGATGGGTCGAAATTATCGAGATAGTCGCCCGAAGCGGGCTGAACCAACGCACCGCCGATGTAGTTTTCTATCTGTTTCACTGGCGACCTTCGCTCTTGGGAATTAGCAAGCCTTTTTCTTTATTTCCGTCTAGTCCTCTCAATGAGTTTTTGCGGGAGTTTGGAACGTGAACGTGTCCGCCGGAAACTCGTTCAAAATCTTATATTCCGTTATCGCAATAGAATAATCGTATAAATAAGTACCGGCATTACTATCGCTACTTAGCGATAGGGTGTATTTGTGCGGAAGCATCACACCGGCTTCGACCCGGTAGTCACTAAAATCCTCGATCAATGTCCAGCCGTTCCACCCCATCCCACCAGCTGGACTTGATGGTAATGGGAAGTTTTTAATAACAGCCCCTTCCGTGTAACTAAAACCAATATCAGTCTCTTTTTGGCGGTATTCCGTGCGCAATAGGCGAAAACTGTCGACGTCAAAATAAAGCTTGATCCACGAGCCGAGCGTTAACTCATCTTTAGGACGGTATCTAACTACCCATGTCTCGCGGTCGCCTATTTTTTTCTTGCCCTCGGTCTCGAATTTACCTTTCAGTGGTGTAGATGACAAAAACGCCCATCTGGAAAAAACCGGGCCGCCAAATATCCGGTCCGTCAGTGTCCGATCGTAATTATTCAGGAAATCGCTGAGAGGCCCCTGTGGTTGGTTACTATCCCGGGATGGGATATTTATCTTGTTTGAGAAAATGCCGATTCTTTCCTTTCGGACGGTCCAAATCTCCGTAGTCAACATAAATTTTAGGTCGTCACTATTGGACGCAAAATAAGCGGTGACGTTGACCGTATTGGGGCCCCTATTTGGCATTATCACCAACTGGCCTGAACCGGCCGCAAACCTTAGTTTCGTTTTTGCGATATCGTCCGCGTTGCCGAACGAAGCTCTGTGCTTTGCGATGATCTCATCGGCACTTGGCTTTTGTGCATATACAAAAGTAAGGCCTGCCATTACCAAAACAAATGTGAACAAAAGTGCTCGCATCATTAATGCTTTACGATGAATGTATCTACTCACGCTAACCTTCGGAAGATGCAGAATCTACCTCATATCACATTTTTGTAACAATTTTGCACTGCTCCAAATACTGCTCTCTGAATCAGACCTTGGCAAATGTGAGTCCCGTCTGTCCCTGATATTTGCCGCCTCGGTCTGAGTAAGAAACAGCACAATCCTCATCCGATTCGAAGAAAAGGATCTGGCCTATCCCTTCATTTACGTAAACGCGAAGCGGCAAATTAGCAAGGTTTGCGATTTCGACTACCAGCCGTCCCTTCCAGCCAGCCTCGAGCGGCGTCGTATTCACGAGCAGTCCGGCACGAGCGTAGGTAGATTTACCAAGAGCAACTCCGGTCACATTTCGCGGCATTTTGAATGTCTCGACCGTAACGCCGAGGCCGTAATGATGCGGCGGCAGCAGATAATATTTCGCACCGTCGTCCGCAGTGTGCAATTGCGGCTCGATCAGCGAAAACTGGTCGTCAAAATGTTTCGGGTCGATCTCCCTAGCATGTACCGACGAGAAAATACGAAAGCCGTCATCGGCCAGACGCATATCGTACCCATAGCTCGAACATCCCGCCGAGATGATCCGTTTGCCGTCAACTTCGCGTATAAGCTCCCCGAGAAACGGCGAGATCATTCCCTGTTCCCGTGCCATTTTCCGCAGCCAGATATCGGATTTGATAGTCATAAAGAGGTGATAAACAAAGAATAGTTTATCCCCTGACAAAGACCAAATTCTAATCAGAATTTCTAAAGCGGCAGCACAAGCGGCGACATTCTCAGCGTACCGTCGCCGACGGCAAATTTGAGCGGAGCGCCGCCGACGCCCGCTTTCGCCAATATCGATTTTTCGGAAAACGGCACCTTCCGGTCGCGCGGTTTCAGATCAGGCAAAGTGTTCTCAATCGCGCCCGTTTTAAGAATTACGGCGTCGATCTCGGCACTCATATTTGACGGCAAGCGGATATTCAAATTTCCGGTCGCGACCGAAATATTTGCCGATCGGCCCCGCCATCCATGCACGCCGAATGCGACATCGACTGTACCGATCCCGATGGTCGCCGTCGTATTCCCACCAATAACCTCGATTATGGCGTTTGATTCGAGAAAATTGATCCGCATCGAGCCTTCGACGCCCGCGACCGACAGATCGCCCTTTCCGCCGTCAATCTCAAGATCGCAATAATGCGGCACATTTATTACGTAATTTACGCGGAATGGCAAACCGAGTAGATTTTTCGGGAAATTCTTTGGAAGTTTTTTTAACCCGAACTTATTAAATGTACCGATAGTGGTAATTCCAGTCCGCCCCTGGCTTTCATCCGTCACAAAGCCCGTAATCTCTATTAGCTTTGCCAGATCGACCTCGCTGCCCGCTTGAACCTCGATCTCAGCCGTGATCTCGATTTCATTCTTTTGCCAACCAGCAATACGGATCGATCCCATCGGCGCACCCGTAATATTGACGGTCCCGCCAGAGCCGAAATCGAATCTGTCGGTTTTAGTCGCCGTTCGTTTTAGCATCGACGGCGTCTGTGACAATGCCGTTATCGAAAATAGCGTAGCTAAGATCGCGATCATTGGGACTTTGAATTTATTCATTCTAATTAGGGTTGACGGGAGAGCGGACGAGATAATCTTACGACATTGAGCGGGGAGTGGTCAATAAATCCCGATTGCCTACCGCGCCAGAAACTTAATAACGCCGCGTTGATTGGTCGCCGTCATCGTAGCACTGCCTTCGCCGCAGCGGCCGATTACGCGGCGACCGTCCCCGAGATAGCTCATATTTGCGTTTGCACACGACCCGAAAGAGATGTTACGCGTCGACGGAGCGGTCGCAACAACGCGGAACGACGAATTGAACGGGATCCGAATATTAATACTTCCGCTCATCGACGAAAATCGGTAGTTGCCTCCTTCCTGTATCTCTCCGTCGAAAAAAATATCGCCAATCCCGTTCTCGGCCGATACGGCGGTCGATTCGATATTCGTCAGCGTAATATCGCCCTCGCTTGAAATTCGTGCCCTAACCAGGCCGCTGCGAATATTGGTGACGC
>JAYUDV010000068.1:0-6225 GCA_043739565.1 Chloracidobacterium sp. | reverse complement strand
AGCATTTTGAGGACAAAGAGACGGGCAACAAGATCGTCAACCGGCTCGCCGGCATGGTCGAGACCCAAACGGTAACCAACCGCACGTATCAACTCGCCTCCGCTCCGATGCTAAATAAGCTCGCGAACGGTGCTGACAAACTGCTTAATAAGGCTAGCCCGCGTTGGGGCGGAGGGCGGATCGGGAATATCGTTTCAGATCTGAAAAAATCGGTCGAATCGTTCGAACAAACGACGAAAGAGACGATGGACGCGTTTGCGATGTTTAAGCCCTTTATGATCGATAACGAGTATCTGTATCGCTCCGACAATATGCGGGCATTGCAGTCTCTTATCAAAGAAAAAGAAAGAGATCTGTTGCCGTGGTATCCGGAACGGCTGGATTGGTACGACTATTGGCTCAATGTCCATTTTCCCGGAATGAGAAAATGGGTGCTGCCGCAGCTTGAAGAGGATCAGAAGATACAGGAACGGCGCTCGTACACGTACAAGGACCTGCTTGATCTGTTCGACACGTCGGTCAAACGATTCCCAACGCGGGTCGCGATGCGTATCGAACGTAATGGACGGAAGGAGCAATATACATATGAGGACGTAAAAGAATTGACGCTGCGGGCCGCGGGTTTTCTTGCCAAAAACGGCATCAAACATAACGACCGCGTTATTCTTTTTTCGAACAACATGCCCGATTGGGGCATAACTTATTTCGGCATTCTCAAAACCGGTGCGACCGCGATACCGATCGATCCGGCAAGTACGATTGATGAAATTATCGCTTTTGCAAAGGCCGGGGAGGCGTCGGCGATTGTCGTCAGTTCGAAGCTCGCAGCCGAAAACCCTGAGATTGGCGAACGATTGAAAGCGGCAGGTTTGAAAGTCGCGCTTTGGACATTTGACGAGGTTTTTGAGATCGAGTCCGAGATCGAGGAAGCGAAACGCAACGCTCTTTTGCCCGAAAAGATACATTCGACATCGGTCGCATCGCTGATCTTTACGTCTGGCACGACAGGCACGCCAAAGGCAGTGATGCTCTCGCATAAGAATTTCGTCAATATGATCTCGATGCTCTCGTCGGTGCTCGATATGGACATCACGGATGGCGTTTTGTCCGTGCTGCCGATGCATCATACGTTCGAGTTTTCGGCCGGATTTTTGACGCCGTTTTCGAATGGGACGCAGATCACATATTTGAATGAATTGACGGCCGAAGACCTTGCGCGAACGATCGAAAACAGCCACGTTACAGGCCTGGTCGGAGTTCCGGCTCTGTGGGAGATGCTGCATCGCCGGATCAAAACGCGGCTTCGCGAGAAGGGTGACTGGATCGCCGATTTGGCCGATAACGTTATCGAATTCAACGCCTGGATACGGGACAATACGCCGTTCAATCTTGGCCCGATCGTGTTTTTCCCGATTCATCAGGGCATGGGCGGCAAGATGCGGTACCTCATCTCGGGCGGATCGGCGTTGTCAGAGAAAGTACAGAAAGATCTGCATGGACTCGGTTTCACGGTACTCGAAGGCTATGGCTTGACCGAATCTTCACCTGTGCTGACGGTCGCTCGTCCCGGCAATAAATTACTTCGCGGCAGCGTCGGCAAACCACTGCCTGGTGTCGAGGTAAGAATCACCTCGCCGGATGAAAATGGCGTTGGCGAGGTGCTCGCACGCGGGCAGAACGTGATGGTCGGCTACTATAACAACGAAAAGGCGACTGAAGCCGCGTTGAATGACCGCTGGTTGAAAACGGGTGATCTAGGCCGGCTCGACGACGATGGCAATCTCTTTATCGTTGGCCGTTCAAAGGACGTGATAATCGACTCGAACGGTAAAAATATTTACCCCGACGAGATCGAGGACCATTACGGTAAATCGGAATTCATCAAGGAAATGAGTGTCGTAGGCCTCCCCGACGATGACGGCGGCGAGAAGATCGCGGCACTAATCGTGCCGGATTACGAACACGACATCGCCCTCGCTCGTGCCGAAGTGAACAAGCAGATTGAGCTTCATTTTCGGGAGGTTTCCGCTGGGCTTGCGTTTTTCAAACGTGTAAAAGTCCTGCACATCACGCCTTTTGAATTGCCGAGAACCGCGACCCGCAAGGTGAAACGTCCGGAGGTTGTCGAGATGCTACAGACTCTCGAAGACCGTGCAAGATCGAAGACCAAGACCGTGGTCGAAACAAAAGGTGACGATAACACCGTTTGGATCCGAAAGATCGTTGCAACCGTCGCGAACCGGCCGCTTTCTGACGTTGTGATGGAGGACAAACTTGCGGACTTGGGCTTTGATTCGCTGATGTTTGTCGAGCTCCAGGCGGCGGTCGAGGACGCGGGCGGACGCGTGGCGTCGCCGGATACGTTGAATGAGGTGCAGTCGGTTCGGGAGCTCCTGACTGCGGTGCAGCGAGTCGATAAATCCAAAAAGCTTGCCGATGAACCTAAATCGGAAGAGAAGAAGGACGACGAAGACGAGATCGTTATCCCGTCCATTATCCGCCGGATCGGAAATTCGCTCGTCGATTTTGCGACGGATACGTTGTATGAAGGCTTGCTCAACACGCGGATTGAGGGCGAATCTAATGTGCCGCAACACGTAAATTTCATCGTCGCGCCTAATCACACGTCGCATATCGACACTGGGTTAGTTAAGAAAGCTCTTGGCAAAGATGTAGCCGAGCAGACGGTCGCTGTGGCGGCGGCGGATTATTGGTTTGACACCAAATACAAGCGTGCGTATATGAATAATTTCACGACGCTCGTGCCTATCGAACGAACCGGCAGCTTGCGTCAATCGCTGCGGCACGTCACGCAGATTCTTAACGAAGGCTATAACGCGCTGATATTCCCCGAGGGCGGCCGCCAGGAATCAGGGAATATCGCCGAATTTAAACCGATCATCGGCTACCTTGCGCTAAATCAAAAGATCGGAATTTTGCCGATATACATTTGGGGCACGTATCAGGCGTTTCCAAAGGGAACTGTATTCCCGAAAGGCAGCAGCATCGGTGCAAAGGTGGGTGCAAAGGTTGGAAGGTTTCTGGAGTACGACGAATTAAAAGCGATGACCGACGGCGTCCCTAATACGGAAGCCTATCGCCTAATCGCCGCACGGGTGCAACACGAAATCGAGAATATGCGCGACGGAAGGCGGGACAAATTTGATGTTGAGGCGATTCGTAAGTCGTGGAAAGCCGAACGGCGAAAGTCTCGAAAACAGCAGCCGGTGATCGATAACTAGTTGAGTTTTAACCAGTGGGAACAAAGAGAGCAGGGAGATAGATGAGATTTCTTAAATTGACGGCGTTAATGATCCCAATGTTAGTATCTGCGTTCTGTTCTAACATTTACTGTCAACCGGTTGATCAAAAGCAGTTGGCCACCCGAGTCAAGGCCGAATTTCTTCACGCATGGAACGGCTACAAGCAATACTGCTGGGGACATGACGATCTAAAGCCGATCAGCAAAACGTGTCGCGACTGGTATGGCCAGACGATTTTGATGACGCCGATCGATTCGCTCGATTCGTTATATTTGCTGGGGTTTAAGAAAGAGGCCGACGAGACGCGGGAATATATTGTCAAAAATCTCTCGTTCGATAAGGACATTTCGGTTCAGAATTTTGAGATAACGATCCGTGAGCTCGGCGGGCTGCTTTCGTCCTATCAGATCACGGGCGATAAGCGGCTTTTGGATCTCGCCGATGATCTCGGCCGACGGCTGCTGCCGGTTTTTAATTCGCCGACTGGATTGCCATATAGATTTGTAAATCTCAAAACCGGCAAGACAAAGGGCGAGGTTTCGAATCCGGCCGAGACCGGCACGCTGCTAGTTGAATTTGGCACATTGAGCAAATTGACCGGAAAGCCGATTTATTACGAAAAAGCTAAGCGGGCATTGGTCGAGACATACAAACGCCGTTCAGCCATCGGACTCGTCGGCGAGAATATCAACGTCGAGACCGGCAAATGGACAAACACAGATAGCCATCTGAGCGGTGGTATCGATTCGTATTACGAATACCTGCTCAAATGCGCGATACTTTTTGGCGACAAAGATTGCCGTGATATGTGGGAAGATTCTATAGCAAAGATCAATTCGTATCTCGCCGACGAAGGCCCGGAGATGTCCAAATCAAATGTCCGCGGCCGTGAAATTGTCGCTGACCTCTGGTATGGCCACGCCGATATGAACACCGGCAAACGCACCGCGACTACATCCGGGGCGTTAGACGCATTCTTTCCTGCGGTACTCGTTCTCGACGGCGACCTGAACCGGGCAAAAATGCTCCAGGATTCGATGTTCAAAATGTGGCAGGTCAACGGGATAGAACCGGAAGAATATGACTACAAGACCGGAAAGACCGTGAGCGCCGACTACCAGCTGCGGCCTGAGATCGTCGAATCAACTTATTATTTATATCAGTATACGAAAGATCCCAAATATCTCGCGATGGGCAAGCAGATGTTTGACGATTTTGTGAAATATTGCCGAACGGACGTGGCGTACGCAGGTCTGAAAAGCGTTGTGACAAAGGAAAAGACCGATTACATGCACAGCTTTGTGTTCTCCGAGACGTTCAAATATTTTTATCTGCTTTTCGCTTCGGAGAAGACGTTGGATTTTAAGAAGGTTGTGTTTAATACAGAGGCGCATCCGATCCGTAAGACTTGGTAAGAAATTTGAACGCAGAGATCGCAGAGTACGCAGAGATATTTAAGAATGAAGACTCAGGACCAATTGAATGAAATAAGTGGAAAGGTCATTGAGTTTGCGATCAAGGTGCACACCGCTCTTGGCCCGGGAATGCTGGAAGGTGCGTATGAGATCTGCTTGATGCACGAACTGGTCAGTAACGGATTTAAGGTCAAATCACAAGTTACTCTGCCAATTATCTATTACGGAATTCGGCTCGATGCCGGATACAGAATCGACCTGCTGGTTGAAGATTCGGTTATTATCGAGCTAAAAGCGATAGATCGGCTCATGCCTGTTCACGAAGCTCAGCTTTTGTCTTATCTTCGAATGAGTGATCTGAGGCTCGGACTGCTGATCAATTTCAATGTAAGATTACTTAGGGACGGCGTTCGAAGAGTCGTGAACAATTTCTAATTTTCTCTGCGTCCTCTGCGATCTCTGCGTTAAATTTCTTATGGCTAAGATAAGAGCATTGGCTAAGAACGAAAAAAAGATACTTATTACTGGTGGAACCGGCTTCCTCGGTACGCATATTGTTCGGCAATTTCTGGATGCCGGTGAAAAGAATCTGAAGGTGATGGCCTCGCGTGTGCCGGAATGGATGAAGGACGCGGGTGTTAAGGCAGTTGAGGGATCCGTTACGGATCGCGATGATGTTGCCAAGGCATGCAAGAATGTGTCGGCGATCTTTCATCTCGCTGGCAAGGTGTCGCGTGATAATGACGACGCGATGTCGATGAACAATATTCATCTCCAGGGCACGCGCCTTCTTTGCGAGGCGGCAAAAGACGCGGGTGTCCACACGATGCTGCTGGCTTCGTCGAGCGGGACGATCGCGGTCAGCGAGGACGAGCAGGTGTTTGACGAGACGTTTCCTCAGCCGGTTGATATTTTTTCGCGCTGGGCGTATTACGCTTCGAAATATTATCAGGAGCGCACCGCGATGGAGAATTTCGATGGCGAAGGCAGAAAGCTGGTGATCTTAAATCCTTCGCTGCTTCTCGGCCCCGATGACGAACGGTTGAGTTCGACAAAACCGGTGCTGGATTTCCTAGCCCGCAAAATTCCATACAGTCCTAGCGGTGGCCTTAATTTTGTCGATGTTCGCGATGCGGCGACGGCATTTATTACGGCCTTAGATAAAGGAAGGCATCAGGAAAAATATCTGCTCGGTGCGGCTAATATGACATTCGAACAGTTTTTTGGACGGTTAGGACGCCTTTCCGGTGTGTCTGCACCGATGCTTAAAGTACCGAAAAAGCTGGCGATCGCCGGATCGAGTTTTATCAGCTCGGTTTACAAAAACTGGGGTAAAACATCGCCTGTGATGCCAAACGAGGTCGAACAAGCCGAGTATTTCTGGTATTTCGATTGGTCGAAAGCCGAGGAAGAACTTGGCTTTGCGCCTCGCGACCCGCAGGAGACGCTTCAGGACACGATCTCGTATTTGCGTAAAAGTTTTCTTGGGGAAGGCGTTTTCAACTAGTGCTAAGTCTAGTGCCACGATTTCACGAATAAAACCATTC
>JAYUDV010000067.1:0-6245 GCA_043739565.1 Chloracidobacterium sp. | reverse complement strand
GATCGTATCGCCGCTAATGGCGATGTCGCCAACAAGATCGGCACTTATATGGTCGCCGTCCTCGCCAAACGCCACAACATCCCATTCTACGTCGCCGCCCCGCTCTCGACCGTCGATCTAAATTGTCCGACGGGTGACGACATTCCCATCGAAGAGCGCGACATCCGTGAGGTCACCCACATGAAGGACATCCAACTCGCCCCCGACGACACTCTGGTCAGCAACTACGCCTTCGACGTAACGCCAAACGAACTCGTCACCGCGATCATCACCGAAAAAGGCGTGGCGAGAGCACCGTACACTGAGAGTTTGAAGAAGCAGTTTGAGAAATAGACCCGAAATGATGTTAGATTAAGGATAAGAGCTTATGTTAGGGATTCCAGTTCTATCGTGTTCACGCTCAGAGGCAGATACAGCCCTAACCCTTCAGATTAACAAGGCATACAACATTCCAGGTGGGCTTTCCGAAGCAGACATGAAGCTCAGCGATGAAGCGTTTCAGGAGTGGGATGAAAAAAATATCGCAATTCTTTCTGAGATGTTTGATTCCGCCGAAAAGACCGAAGAGTATTCAGCCCTTAGGTCTCCGTATGTGACCTTGGCGAATGACCTCATGTCACGTCTTAGCAACTTTAGTGAAAATTTAACACTTAGACGGCAATGGCTCGAAGGATTAAAGTCTGAAATTCCACGCTTTAAACAATCGAACAGCGAAAGATCGGTTGCGTCTGATGAAAGTTTAGTTGTTAAGAGACTTCGCGTACTTAAAGCGATTTATGACCTTGCTTCAGGAAGCATGGCTGAACTAGTGATGTATCACGACATAGAAACGGAGACAAACATTGATTCAAATACAATGACAGGAATATTGCAGTATTTGGAGCGAAAGGAATTGATTTTCATGGGCGGCGAATGGGCTCAGCTGACTTTTGGGGGAATTGATCAAATTGAGGCCATGCAGGCGAACCCCGAGAAGGCGACATCTATTTTTCCTGCAAACATTTATCTAAACACTTATCATGTTCATGACGGTGGGGTGCAGCAAGTGGGAGATCACAACGCGCAACATAATCTTGTTTCTTTAAATCCAGACTTCGACCGGGCAATTGAAAAACTTATTTCGGCGGTTGAGAATTCGTCACTGCAACCAACACAAAAAATTACTCTTAAAGCCGATGCCTTCGCCTTAAAAGAGTTAGCAACCCTAGAGAAAACACCTGAAGTGTTGGAAATGGCGACGTCCCGGATCAATGGAATCAAAGAGGTTCTATCTATGACCGCCGATATGACTTCTTTGGGTATGACCATTTTACCGATCATCTGGGCGATGTTCGGTCGCTGAAGCAAGAACTTTTAAATCAGTGTTGTTCCACGCACCATTCTTAAAATAGTAGACTCTCCGATTCGGTCTCAGCTCAACACCCAACGGATCGTCGACCGATATGCCGTAGCTGCCGCGGCAGAGCGGCTCCATCCAGTCGTTGCCGTTGCGTAGATAGGTTTTGATCTTTTCTTCGTCGGCTCCCATTTGAAACGCCATCGGCACGGCTTCGTCGACGGGGAAATCGTTAAACCATGCGTCGCCGGTACACCATGAGGCGAGCGAGGTCATGGTAAGAGGGACGCCTTTAGGCGTTTTGTCTCTGATATTGATCATCAATTTCCGATAAAAATCGCGTTCGGAAACGACCGCGTCGAAATCGATCTGAACGGCTTTTACATCAGGCAGTTCGAGCGTCGTTTTTACCAGTGCCGCAACTTTGTTCACCATTTCGGAAGTAAATGTTGGCCGCTTGGTGCCGTCTTTATTAGTTTCGATACGGGTGACGGCGATAATGTAAGTTCCCGGCGATACGTCAAGCGGCTGGCGGCGCAGCTTTGGCAAGACACCATCTTTTTCCAAAAAGATCGTCTGAGCGAGAAATGCGACACCGAATTCTTTTGGGTCTATAAACCGCAGATCTTCGGGCCGTTCCCACGCCCAGAGGATTTTCGGAGGCATTGTGGACGTGAGATTTGGATTGACCTGATTTCTCGGACCGCAGTTAATGAAAAAGAGTAGAAATGTAAAGGCGGAAACGCGAGCGGCAGCGAGTGTGTGACCGGTCAACATGGAGATAATCATGGGTGTTCGAAAAGACATTTGCTGTAACTCGAACAGGATACCATGAGGCACACTCCCTACCGGTCGTGTTTCCGCCTTTGATTTGATATACTTTTTGCTTTTACTGAATACCCATTCATTATTAAATCCCCGTCCGCTACCGCAGATGGTACTGACAAGAAATTATGGTCGAACGAGAGCAAATCGAGATGGATGTGGTGTTTGTCGGTGCCGGGCCGGCGAATCTGGCGGCGGCACTGCACCTGAAAAACGAGATCAGGAAGCACGATGAGATGGTCCAAATGGGTTTGAAAAAAGCCAGAGCGATCGGCGAGATCGAGATTGCGATTGTCGAGAAAGGATCGTTTGTCGGTGCTCACATTTTATCGGGAGCGGTCATGGATCCGATTGCAATTCGTGAATTGATGCCCGATTTTTTGGCTCAGGGCTGCCCGGTTGATTCGGTAGTAACGGATGACGCGGCCTGGTATCTGACGCCAAAACGCCGATTCGTGGCTCCGATCACGCCGCCGCCGCTTAAGAATAAGGGCAAGTACATAATCAGTCTGAGCAAGATGTGCGAGTGGCTCGGTGAAAAATGCGAGGAAGTGGGAATCAATATTTTTCCCGAGTTTCCGGCCTCCGAGGTGCTTTATGACGAAAATGACGCGGTTATCGGCATTCGCACGGGCGATAAGGGCATCGGTAAAGACGGCGAAAAGAAAGCCAATTACGAACCCGGCGTTGATCTGCTTGCAAAGGTAACCGTGCTCGGCGAAGGCTCGCGCGGCTCGCTCGCCAAACAATTGACCGCTCGACTCGGCCTCAATGAGGGCAAAGAGCCGCAGGTTTTTTCGCTTGGCGTTAAAGAATTGTGGGAAGTCGCGGACGGCAGTTTTCCGGAAGGAATGGTCGTCCACACACTCGGATTTCCCTCTGACACAATGACTTACGGCGGCGGGTGGATATATGGGCTGAAAAATAATGTTGTCAGCATCGGCTACGTCACCGGTCTCGATTATGTCGATCCGATGATCGATCCGCATGCCGAGTTTCAGAAATTCAAGACCCATCCGAAGGTCGCTGAGATCCTCGCCGGCGGCAAAATGATCAAGTATGGCGCAAAATCGATCAACGCGGGCGGCTACTATACGATGCCAAAGCTCTACGCCGACGGCGTGCTGCTCGTCGGCGACTCGGCGTCATTTCTCAATGGCCAGCGAATCAAGGGAATTCACACGGCAATGAAAAGCGGAATGCTGGCAGCCGAGACGATCGTCGGGGCGTTTGAGCACCAGGATTTTTCGTCCAAGACGCTGCGGCATTACGACGAAAAGGTAAATCTAAGCTGGATCTATAACGAGCTGCATCCAATCCGTAATTTTCACGGCGCGTTTCAAAAAGGCCGCTGGTCGGGGTTGATAAATACCGCTCTCCAGTTTCTCACACGAGGAATGGCGTGGGGCTTTATGCCAAAGGAGCATCACGTCGTGGGACACGAGCGGATGCAGAAGTTAACGGAAAACGGAAAACGGACAACGGAAAATGGAGATCGGTACTCTGATCTTAAGTTCGACAAAGAATTGACCTTTGACAAGGTGACCGACGTATTTTACGGGGCGGTCGCTCACGACGAAGATCAGCCGTCGCACCTGCATGTGCTCGACACCGAGATCTGCGCGACACGCTGCGCTGAGGAATACGACAATCCGTGTCAGCGTTTTTGTCCGGCAGCCGTATATGAGATGGAAACGAATGAGAAATCTGGTCGAAAAGAGTTAAGAGTTAATTTTTCAAATTGCGTCCATTGCAAGACGTGCGACATCGCCGATCCGTATCAAATCATCAATTGGGTAACGCCGGAGGGCGGCGGCGGACCGAATTACAAAGGCATGTAACTCAACAGCGCGAAAAAAGCCGCCTCTCTGGACGGCTTTCTGATATTTGAAAATTTAACAAGCTCAGTCGTCGAAACGAAAGTTAACCTTTCGCTGCTCAAATTCCTTCATCGCGATGCGGGTCGGTTTCGTCTTGCGGATGTCCATGTCGACTCGCGGAATCGCACCACGCTGAAGCTGTTTGCTCCGTTGTGCGGCGAGAATGATCATGCGGTATTTCGAGTCGATGACCGGTGGATCGATCACTTCTTCCGCGGTTGCTTCGGTTTCGTCAACTATCTCATCGGTGGTATCAGCCATATTTTCGCCTATTCTCCCTGAAATTGATGCATAGAGGCATCGAAACCAATAAGTATAACGCGAATTTCGTCCGATTGCCTAATCGTTTTCAGCCTTTCCGCCCGAATTATGGTTCGAAGATCGTCGGCCGTTTTTGCCAGATCATCGTTTACGACGACATATTTGAACCGTTCGTATTCGCCGACCTCCCGAAACGAGTTTACAAGACGCAGTTGAAGGTCACCGGAACTCTCGGTCGCACGCAGCGTGAGCCGGGTGCGCAAAACTGGAAATGACGGCGGCAGAATAAATATACTTACGGCGTCTGGCACCTTGTCATGCAGGATTGCCGCTCCCTGCACATCGATCTCAAGCAAAACGTCCTTACCGGTCGCCATCACTTTTTCGACCTGGGCGAGCGACGTGCCGTAAAGATTGCCATGTACTTCGGCGTATTCTAGAAATTCATTTTCGGCTATAAGCCTTTCAAATGTGGCTCGATCGACAAAAAAATACTCGCGGCCATTCTCCTCGCCGTCGCGGATCGGACGCGTCGTGTACGAGACCGAGTACATAATATCCGACACAGTCCGGCGCACCTCTTTAATGAGCGTGCCCTTGCCGCCGCCGGATGGAGAACTGATGATGATTAAGTTACCTTTCATAAACGGAAAGTGAAAAGTGGAAAACGGAAAGTGGAAAACGGAAAGTGGAATACGGTTCCACTTGGATCGCTCCTCTCAAGCCAGAGTCGATCCTTTAATATTATTCTTTGCCGTCTTTATCGAAGCCGTCAAGAGTTTTTGTAGTTCTTTACAATCATTCAAAAGTGACCCTGTCTGTTCGCGGCTGTTGTATTCACTATCACACAATAGTTCCAGCCAATATTCGGTCTCGTATGATTCCTTCAGCGAAATCGAAAGTTTGTGGACGAAGTCCGCTTTTGACTGTCCTTGCTGAACTTCAGCAACGTTCGCTCCGCTTGATGTTCCTGAGCGAAGCACCTGCTTCGATAAAACATATTCACGTTTCTCGGCCGATAGATATTTGTAAAGATTGACGACGCGTAAAGCAAATTTATAGGATTTTTCACGTAGAACTCCTTTCTTAACGGTTTCCATTTTATTCTTTACTTTCCATTTTCCACTTTCCGTTGTCCGCTATTCCACATTTTGCACCTGTTCGCGGATTTTCTCAATTTCGCTTTTTATCGCAAGAGCATTTTCTTTTACGGCCATGCTGTTTGTTTTGGAGGTGATAGTATTGGCTTCACGGTTCAGTTCCTGCGTCAGAAAATCCAGGCGTTTGCCGACATCGCGTTCGTCTTTAACGATCGCGCGAAAGTGCTCTATATGTGTTCGGAGCCGTGCGATCTCTTCCGAAATATCAGCCTTTTCGGCGAGATAAGCTATTTCCTGGGCGAGGCGTGCCTGATCTATCTCGATCTGCGAGTCGCTTTTGGCGAGCATGTCTCCGATTCGCTTGGTAAGGCGCAGGCGATACTCTTCGGCGACATTGTCGGATTCACTTTCGATCGCGGGTAGGCGGTTTTCGATCTCGGCTAACCGGTATTCAAGCTCGCTTTCGAGCAGCGAACCTTCCTTGATACGCATTTTTTCGAGGTCGTCGAGTGCCAGCGTGAAAACGTGTTCTATCGCATCCAGGAAATCTTTTGCCGGTTCTTCGTTCCTCGGTTTGACGACATTTGGCAGGCGGGCGATGACGTTTAGGTCCGGTTCGCCGGTCAGCGAAAATTCGTCCTGCATCTCTTTCATCGCCGCCAGAAAACCGCGTATTAGCGGCCGATTGAGTTCATAATCAATGTTGTCGGTGCGGTCGTATTGCAGATTTACGTCAACGCGGCCGCGTGTCAGACGGTTGCCGATCAGCCGTTTGATTACCGATTCGAGCGGCTGCAGCTCGCTCGCCAGCCGCAGGTTTACGTCGAGAAAACGATTGTTGAC
>JAYUDV010000066.1:0-2366 GCA_043739565.1 Chloracidobacterium sp. | reverse complement strand
CGATCACTGACTTTTGTATTAGGAATGTCCCGCCCGACTGGGCAAATATCGGCATCAGCATCGACAGTATCAAGCTGATAATGCAAAAGACTGAGTATTTATTTTTCATCGTTTTTAACCTCTCTATTTATTTGACCGCGCTCAATTGACTGCGTTCCTTTGCGGCTTCGCCGCTCTATTTGCGGAAAAGCTGTGCTTTTCCGGGGGGTTGCTGGAATAATTTCCACGGCTCTGCCGCCGCTTTTCGGTGATAACTATCTACGGCTCCGGGCGTTTGCCCTTAAATTTATTGCTCTAACCGTTCTCGTCAGGCCTCTGATTTGTTTTCGCTGCTGTTCGATCTGCCTCTGCTGCGCCTCGATCTGCGATTGCTGCTCTTTGACGGCGTTGACAAGCACGGCACTGATTTGATTGTATTTGACACCTTCGATCTGTCCATTTGCATTCTTAAATGTAAGCAAAGGCTCAATCTTCTCCACCTCTTCTGCGCCAAAGCCGAGATCGTGCATCCCGCCTTCTTTCCAAGAGAAACTAATGGGACGAAGACGCTTGACTATGTCCAATCCGCCCGGAAACGATTTGACATTTGTTTTGTAGCGTAAACTAGATGAGCAAACGCTAACCGTTTTGCCTACTGTAATGCTAAAAATACACAATGGAATATTGCCGCCGCCATTAACATTTCCAAGATTGAGGTTTCCTCCAACATTGACACTTTGGCTTGTCACCAAAAGGCCCGGAATCTGCACAACGTCCGCGCTTCGACCCAGAACGACCGTGTCACTAAAATTGGCGATCGATCCAGCGCCGATCGCGGTCGCGAAGCTGAGACCGTCTATTGCCACATCGGTATTTGCGCCGAGCAGGGTGAGGTGATCGCCTGTCTTGTTCGTGAATCCGGCACTAATACCGAAGAAGGTGTTATTGAAACCCGTCGTCGTTTGCGTCCCTGCACTGCGCCCGGTGAATGTGTTATTAGAACCTGTCGTCAGGAGTCCGGCACCTGTACCGAAGAAGGAGTTGCCTGTGCCCGTCTTGTTCGCGTTGCCAGCTCCCTCTCCAAAGAAAGAATTGCTATCGCCCATCGTATTCGCTTGTCCGGCGTTATGACCGAAGAACGAGTTGTTGTCTGAGGTGTTGTTAACACCGG
Organism: Chloracidobacterium sp.; assembly: GCA_043739565.1. GTDB lineage: Bacteria > Acidobacteriota > Blastocatellia > Pyrinomonadales > Pyrinomonadaceae > OLB17. Next base: position 1,216 of record JAYUDV010000066.1, on the reverse strand, counting down.
CGTGATAACCGAAGAAGGCGTTGTTGATATTCGACACGTTGTTAAATCCGGCACTGTCACCGAAGAAAGAGTTTTGCGTGCCGATGTTGTTCTTATTACCCGCGTTAATTCCGAAGAAGGAATTACTAAAGCCTGAAGTGTTACTCAATCCGGCTTGCGCGCCGAAGAAAGAGTTGCAGCAACCTGTGTTGTTGGCGTTGCCCGCCTGATAACCGAAGAAGGAGTTGAGATTGCCGTCTAACTGGCTTCCGCTTGCAGCGTTCGATGTTCCCGCGCCGACGCCCGCAAAGGTATCGCTATTGGCGAAAAAAGCTCCGGCGACGCTCAACGCGCGATTGCCGCCGATATTGTACTGCGTCGCAGCATTGACTATATTGCCGGAGAAGGTCCCGCCGGCCGTGCCGTTGCCGCTAATGTTGAAATTGGATGTCGCTTGTGGCGAAGTCGTGTTCTGCACATAATTCGCGCTGCCCGCGGTCGGTGTCCGCGCATCGCTCAACCGCGTGTCGCCCGTCACGACGTATTGAGCCGCCGCGACACCGCCGAGTTGATTGGCATTCGTCGCTGTCGTGGCATTAACTGCATTTGTGGCGTTAGTAGCGTTCGCGGCATTGGTGGCAGTAGAGGCGTTACCGGTTAAATTTCCCGTGATCGTGCCGGCGGTGAAATTGCCGGAAGCATCGCGTCTGACGAGCGTGTTCGGCGTGTTGTTCGAAGTCGCGGCGTTGGCTAACTGTACGGCGCCTCCCACGTTTGCCGCCGATTGCCCGCCGACCGTGGTAACGACCGTCGCATTTTGCGTCCCGGTCACGTCGCCGCTCAAACTGCCAGTGAAGTTACCGGCTGTCGTCGCATTCGCGGCGTTTGTGGCATTGACAGCATTGGTGGCGTTGGCGACTGCACCGGTCACCTTGCCGCCGCTGACGCTGTTTATCTTGGCGTCCGTCACGCCGTTGTCGGCAAGCTGCGTTGTGCCGACGCCGCCGTTTGCGATGTTTAGCGTGACATTACCGCTCGCTCCGCCGCCTGTTAATCCTGTGCCCGGCGTCACGCCCGTGATCGTCCCGCTACCGCCGGCTCCTATGTTATCGGTGCCCGGTTCCCATTGACCGGTGGCGGAGTTGAATTTTATCACCTGCCCATCAATTGGTGCTGTGCCGGCCAGATTGCGCCCTTGCAGACGAGCAACCGTTGTCGAGGTCTGCGAACCGGTGAC
>JAYUDV010000065.1:0-2372 GCA_043739565.1 Chloracidobacterium sp. | reverse complement strand
TTCAAAAAAATCGATCTGCCTTAGTTCGTCTCGTGATAACCGGGCTATTTAGACAGCATAGGTTTTAGCGCTTTGTAAACGTTATCGGTCATCATCAGCTCGCCTTGTACGTTAGGATGTATGCCGTCCGCCTGATTAAGATCTTTTTTCGTAGCGATATTGTCTAGCAAAAACGGTAGAAATTCCAGTTTGTACTCGCTCGCGAGATCGGGAAAAACTACCGTGAAATCATGTTGATATTCGGCACCCATCGTCGGCGGGGCGAGCATTCCGCAAAGCAGTACCTTTAAATTCTTTGCCTTTGCTTTGCGAATTATCCGATTCAGATTTTCCTTCATTTTAGCAACCGGAACGCCGCGAAGCAGGTCGTTGGCGCCAAGCTCCAGTATCAGGATCTTGGCATTATCCTGTTCCATGACCCAATCCGATCGTTCGAGGCCGCCGAGGCTCGTGTCGCCCGAAACGCCCGCGTTTACGACCTCGTAATCATAACCGTCGGCCCTCAATTTCTGCTGCAATAGATATGGATAAGATTCTTTCTCGGCAAGGCCGAAACCGGCGGTAAGGCTGTCGCCAAAGGCGATGATCTTTGGCCGATTTGCCGTTGCCAGCGGCGGCGCAAGCGGCCGGTTTGACGCCCCGTTGCCGTTTTGCGCCGCCTTAGACGCGCCGCAACCTGCACATGACGCGACTAAATAGATGAAACTTATGATTGCAGTAAATCGAATAACAAATCGCATAATACTTAATCAGATGCCGGAATTTAGATGTTAGATGTTAGCCGCGAAATGTCAAAAGAAGCGTGTTACCGGAAGCTGGCCGGTCGGGACCTCATCCACTTATTATATGAATTCAAGATCGAGAATCACGCGTTGGCGGGGAAGAGATATGTCAGTACCGGGAGCGGTAGCAAGCGGGGCATTTTACTATTGGAAAACAATGATTCTGACGTAAACTAACTACCGTGCAGAACAAAGAACCGATTACAGTTGAATAGATTGAACTAGATGAAGCCATTAAACGGATATTGAAATTGGCTCGTCAATTCCTGAAATGGTTTGCAGTGTTTGCGAGGAAATCATACAAACAAGCCAATCGTCGTAGCCTGACGGCAAAGGCGCTAGAAGAAGCGCGGGCCGAGTTTTGCCGATGACCAAATCGGTTTGCGGAAAGCGAAAAATAACGATCTGGCCGGCTTGTTTTACCGCCATTTTTCCTTCAAATTCGCTTCCGTGTATTCGGGCGTGTCATCATCTTCCAAGCCGCGCATCGCCTGCGTCAAAGAAAAATCTGCCCACAGTTTATCTTCAGTTTCCGCCTCGCCCCGCATCGCTTTTTGTGAAAGAAATTCGATAGAGTGCCGAACTTCCTACTGATATAAAGTCGGCAATCCTTGTATTTTGGAATTTATTTGTTCGGTAACGACCATACCCTGATAATAATCAAGATCTATCTCAAATGCTACAGAATTTCCGCACCTTCAAACTATCACGCAAAAGCCGCCAGCTTTTTCTTACCCAGACACCCGCACGCGGCTCGGTGCATTGTCCGGCAAATCTTCATCCAAAACAATCTGATGATTCGCGTTATTTGTTCCGGTTGTTTCGATCGCTGTCAGCATCGCCAAATTCCGCCGACTTGATTTTACTACAAATTTCGACATGTCCGAACGTTGGTATCAGCAGTGGATATGAAATTGGAAGCGAAAGACTGATTTGTCAGGACAAGAAGTTCGATTTATTGTATTAAGAAATTTCAAGAAGATATTCAAATGCCGGCAATTTTAGAATTAGAAAAAAAGAAAATTTTGACCAACGGCGAAGAAAAGGTGTTCAAAGCTAAAATTCGCCGACTCCGCTCTTTGCTTGATAGCGATAAAAAAGAGCAGAGCGAAACATTTGCCTACCTGAAAAAAGCCTTAAATGAAGACCGGCCTTCCAACCGCCGACTTTTTAAATGAACGGCATTGTTTTGCTAGATGCCGGCCCACTCGGGATGATCTCCAAACAGCCGGCCACGCTCGTCGAGTTTGAGCCTAATCAACTTCAAGTGCAACTTTCAAAGCCTGATTTAATTCTCGAATCTTCGGCGGCGAGAGCGACCCGATAAAATTTGTCAAAGACGATTTTTGCAAACTAACAAGTTCGTCACATCGAATACAGCTATCGTGCTTTAAACCTTCGTCGACGCCGACCTCAACTTCGGAACTTAAACCATTACAATTCGAATAAACCGGAGCACAAATTACCGATGGATATTTGCGTTCGATGAAATCCTGACGGCTGACAATCACAAACACGCGAAACCCTTTCGGATCGCGTTTCGAGGGCTTTTCCACTCTGTAAAGTTCGCCTCGTTTCACAAATCAATCT
>JAYUDV010000064.1:0-2378 GCA_043739565.1 Chloracidobacterium sp. | reverse complement strand
TTGGTAAAAGTCGCCCGGTGTCCGGCATCGGGCGGCTTGGTAGTTACTAGCGTTTCGGTTCCAAAACGATTTGCCGAGCCAGGCGGTTGCCCAAAACTTCGCGGATCAGCAGCCGGTCGCGGTAGCCCTGCATTTGTTTTGCGTCGTCGCCAACGACCGTTTGCGCCAGATTGTCCGCTTTGGCCTGATTGGCTTCGTATGTTGCCAGATCTTTGTATTCGGTTAAAAGCAGCATATTCCAATCTGTGGTGCTGTGGGCCTCGGTTTGGATCGCCATATACGAAATGATCTGCCCGTCCTTTTTCAATGCCTCCTGTTGCTTCTTCCAATCGGAAGCAAGGTATTTTTTATATGCACCGTCCATTCCGGGCTTCATCGAGATAACGCCGACGACCCAAACCGAACCGTCGTGATAAGGGCGATTGACCTGTGCAGATGCGGCGGAGCTCAATGTCAGCATCAGGACAAAGAGCGAAAAAACTAATAAAAGATTGCGTTTCATGATGGTCTCCTTTGATTTTTGTAAAGAGCGCAAAAGCTCATTGGCTTTTTTCGAACGGTCGCTGCACTCGTTTCACGCGACCGCCGCCCGATTTTCAAAATGTTTATGGAATTCGCGTTCCCTGGGTCGCCCATGCCAGCCAATGGCCGTCGCGTTTGATCCATGTATCAGTGAAACGTACATTAAGGTCGTACGCCACGCCCTTATCGTCCTTTCCCTTTACATGGTTGACGCCGGTGACGATAGCCGTATTGCCGTCGATGCGAATGTTGAGTCCTGAAAGTTGATTCCAGTCATCACCGCCCGTAGCCTTCATTGTATCGGCAATATCCTGTTCCTTATTCGTCAAAGAGCCGTCCTTACTGCTGACGCTGGTGTAGTCGGCCGCATAATTTTTGTCGAACCAGCCCTTGTCTTTTTTCACGGCGGCATCGTTCCAATCATGTTCCATATAACCCAGAGTCATAGCGTCGTCCATTGCATGTCCCGCATTGCTTACAACCTGCCAATTTCCACCGCGTTTTTCGAGGAAATGAATACTGCGGGTCCAAATGGTTTCCGGCTTTCCACCGGTTCCATTCGGTGTCCATATAATGTTCCGATGGGTGATCGTTGCCGTGTTGGGTGAGCAGGCGATTGCGTAGCTGTCATGCGTAGCCTTGTCCGCCCCGGCCGGATTAGCTTTATTCCGCTCAAACGCCTTCATCGTACCCTCGATAGCGCCCGTTTTGTTTTGCATACCCGGAAATCCGACATAATCATCGGCGTAGACACTCATCAATCCCGCCTTGTCGCCGTTTTCTAAGGCCATTGCCCACGCACGATCAAACGCCTCCAAAGCTGTTTTGTCGGCATTGCTGCACTCACCGAATGCGTATCCGGTAAAGGCAAAAGTCAGAACGAACATCGCAAAAATGCTTTTCATAATTTTTTATCTCCGTTTTTTGTCAATGAGTGCAAAAGCAATGAGTTTCGTTTGGCCGCGCCGCACCCGCCTCGATCGTAGCCGCACAAGCAATCCGTGAAACTTACACCTGTTTCCACTTCCGAGACTTCCTTTTTCGTAAAAGTTTCAGGCCTTCGGTTGAATAAAACTGCTTCTACCCATCTAACGCGTCAAATCTAAAAAAAACGTACAGATTTATTTTGTCAATTCGCGGTGGAGCCATGCCTTAGCCATCGCCCAATCGGTCGCGACGGTTGTCCGGGACAGTCGCATGGTTTCCGCTGTTTCCTCCAGAGTCAGCCCGCCGAAGTATCGTAATTCGACGATGCGGGCTTGTTGAGCGTCATATTCCGCCAGACGGCTCAACGCTTCGTCAAGTGCGATAAGATCGACGCTTTGCCCGCTTTGAATAACGGTCGCGTCTTCATCGAACTGTAAAGTCTCGGCGTTTCCACCCCGCTTATCCCGATTTTTTGCGCGGGCGTGGTCAACCAGAATCCTCCGCATTATATTTGCCGCAACGGCATAAAAATGCACTCGGCTGTTAAAATTTATATCCCGCTGATCGATTAGCTTGATATAGGCTTCGTGGATCAAAGCAGTGGTTTGAAGAGTGTGATTGGGGCGTTCGCGACGCAAAAATCTGGCGGCTTGTTTATGTAGCTCTTCATAAACAAGTGGCATCAAGTCGTCGAGCACCTGACGGTTCCCGTCGCCCCATTCGCGCAGCATCCGAGTAATCTCATGAGGTTCACTCATATTGACATCTCACCTGTTATTAACGATTTAGCCGAAGAATATATCGCGAACCTGGACGAGTCAAGGTAGTTGGGCGGCAACAGAACGTTTCACACCCTATATAAAATCCGTTTTATTCAATTTCAGCCAATTCAAAGCGGCCCCGTTAAAGAGCATTTCTTTTACAGAATC
>JAYUDV010000063.1:0-6325 GCA_043739565.1 Chloracidobacterium sp. | reverse complement strand
GAGATTTGCGCCGTTCGCGTCAACGCGATAGAGATGGGGCCAGCCATCGCGTGTTGCTGAGAAAACGAAAAAACGCCCGTCGAGAGCAGAGCGAAGCTCTTCGATCTCGGGCGGGTCGGTCGTCAATTGTTTACGGTCCGTGCCGTCGGCGTTCATCAGCCAAACACTGAAACCGTCGCCGTTGCGTGTCAGATATGCAACGCGCCCATCGAGAAGCGGCGCGATTCCGCCTCTGCCATCGGCAAATCCCCGGGTAATTTGAACTGCGGTACGCGAATCGCCGCCGGCGTCCATCGCCCAAATTTGCGACAAACGGTTAAATGGGACCACGAGAATTTCGTCTGTGTTGGTAACGCCAAGACTCTCACCCTGATGACGGCTGCCGACATCGGTCGTCAGGCGATGCGATTCCCCGTCGGCGATTGACAGATAGTAAATCTGATCGCGCCGCGTCGAATAGGCATCCCTGGATTTTGTGCCGCCAAAAACCAATCCCTTGCCGTCGCGCGTCCATGCCATTCGAGCGCAATTGTCCCACTGTTCGGACGAAAGCGTTTTGATTTCGCCGTTTTGCGGGTCAATTCCGGCGATTGTGCATCTGCCTTTATACTGCTCCATTTTGAGGGCTCCGTAAGCAATTAACCTGCCGTCCGGCGACCATGCACCACCGCCGGTATTTATTGCATCTTCGCCCGTTCGCGTTAACAAAACTCTTTCACTCGTGCCGTCGCTCGATGCAATCACAAGCGACGTTTGACCGGCAGCTCGATTCCAACGGATGAAAACTAATTTCCGTCCGTCGGGCGAGAACGAAACAGGCGCTGAGATATCCGTCAAAATTTTTGTGAACACGCCGCCAAGAGCCGGAACACGGTAAAGCGCACTTTGCGCCTCCGTTTTCTCGCTGCCAAAGAAATAGATATATTGCGAATCGGGTGTAAAAGTCGTGCCGTAAATGCCTCCGGCAAACGGTGGAATGATTTCCAGACGGTTCGGCTGCCCAGTTTGTTGAAGCCATAAATGAGCCTGATCGCCGTCGCGAGAGGCATAAACGAAGTAATTTCCATCAGGCGAAATAGTCGCAGAGTTCACATCCTCGCCGCTAGTCAAATTCAAAAACGTCAAGTCGCCCTTCATCGGCGAATTCTTTGTCCAGCGAGCAGTGCTAAGCCATATAAACGAAAGCGCCACTAATAAAAGCGCGGCAAAAGCAGCGGCGGCAACATACGCAAAGCGAATTTTGCGTTTTGAACCGGAATCAGGATATTCACCGTCATCGGGCTGCACGGCGCCTTTTGGTTTTGAAAGGTGATCCCTGTCGCTTTCCTTCCAATCGGCGAGCGCGAGAACATTGCCGTGCCGCTCGACCCGAAGTGAACGATGATTCGGATGTTTCCCGCCAACATTGTCCTCTAAAAAATTGATTTCCTCAGCGTTTCCGTGACTCCGCGGTGAAAACTCATTGAAGCGAACCGCCACTTCGCCGTTAAAACGATAACCGCGTCGTTTCAAGGTTTCGATAAAGGGTTTACCTGTGCTTGTTTTGCCGAGTGTTTTTCGCAGGAGGTGAAGGTATTGAGATAGATTAGATTCCTCGACTATCGAATCGCTCCAAATAATCTCCATCAGTTCGCCTTTGGGAACAATTTCGCCGCTTCGCTCGACCAGAGCCAACAACGTCTCGATCGCCTTAGGCGGCAGCAAAACCTCTGCTCCATTTTGATAAAGCATCAAAGACGCGGCGTCGAGGCGAAACCCTTCAAACTCATAAATAGGGTCGGATCGTTTCAACATCCTAATCCAAACTTAAAGGAAAATTGAAGAAAAATTGAACTTAAATCCAATGACGCCGTCGTGTGACCCGGTCTATGCTTCACGAAGAAGACAATTCCAGCAAACAAAACGCCGAAGCAGACGACGGCTGATTTTTCTGCAAATGACATTTTAGCATAGGCATAGGACTGGAAATAATGAAAAATAAAATTTACAAAAAACGACAATTCTTTTTGGCCCTGATTGCGATTTTGATGTTCGCCGTTTCGATTGCGGCGCAGACGAACGAATTCACCTATCAGGGCCAACTGCAAAACGCTTCCGCACCGGCGAACGGCAACTTCGATTTTGAGTTTCTGCTCTATGACGCGTTGTCGGGTGGATCGCAGATCGGATCGACGCTTACGAGAAACGGCGTCGCCGTGGCTAACGGTATATTTTCGGTAAAACTTGATTTTGGCTCGAACTATCCGGGAGCAACCCGCTTTCTTGAGATCCACGTAATACAAACGGGCGGCGGTGCGTTTACACCACTCACGCCGCGCCAAGCGGTTTCGAGTGCGCCGTATTCGGTTAAGAGCCTGACGGCTGACAATGCGACCAACGCGGTAAATTTTAGCGGCCCTCTGAGCGGCGATGTCAACGGGACGCAGACCTCGACAACGGTTGCGCGTCTGCAGGGGCGCAATCTGGCCGGCACAGCACCAATTGATGGGCAGGTGATAAAATTCAACAGCGCTACCAATCAATGGGAACCGAATACCGATAACACATCGTCCGGTGGCGGCGGGACGATCACAGGGGTGACGCCGGGCACCGGTTTGACCGGCGGCGGTGCGACCGGCAATGTCACTTTGAGCATCGCAAACGGCGGCGTCGGGACGACGCAGCTTGCCGATAACAACGTAACCGACGCCAAGATAAACGGAGTTAGTGGAAGCAAGGTCACAGGAACCGTCGCCAATGCGACAAACGCCGTTAACGCGACAAACTTGACAGGAAATCTAACGGGCGATGTCACGGGTACACAGGTCGCAACGGCCGTTACCCGTCTGCAAGGCCGCAATTTCGCAAGCACCGCCCCAATTGACGGGCAGGTGATAAAATTCAACACCGCTACCAGTCAATGGGAACCGGGCACAGATAACACATCGTCCGGCGGCGGCGGGACGATCACGGGCGTGGCTCCGGGCACAGGTCTAACCGGCGGCGGAGCGACGGGGAATGTCACATTAGGAATCGCAAACGGCGGCGTCGGCACGACTCAACTGGCCGACAATAACGTGACCGACGCCAAGATCAACAGCGTTTCGGGCAGCAAGATAACGGGCGAGATACCTGTAGCCGGCGTCCCGACGGGTAATAACAATTATATTCAAAATACGACTTCATTAAATCTGTCTAGGCCAAATTCGGTGCAGCAAGCGGCGAATTTCAATATCGGCGGCGACGGCATCATCGGCAGCAATCTCGGCATCGGCGTAACCGCGGCGGAAAGCGGATACCGCCTGGACGTGAACGGAATCGGAGTTTTTAGAACCGGCAACGGACGCATCAATTTAGCTTCGCCGAACGGTGAAACGGGAATGGCGATCATCAGCAACAGCAACAATCGCGCTGATGTCAGATTCGACGGCACATTTCTTAAATTACTCGTTGGAATTGGCACGGGGGCTCCGTCTAACGGGATGGTTATTGATACACAAGGCGGTCTCCGCATCGGGACGACCAGCACCGGAAATGGTGCCAAGCTGTATGTGGATGGAGGCAGCGACGTCGCAATACGCGCCGAAACCACTGACGGTTTCGGCGTGTCTGGCACCAGCACTAACGGCCGCGGCGTGTCTGGCACCAGCACTAACGGCCGCGGCGTGTATGGTCAAACCACCAATGGCTACGCGGGTTACTTTCAAGGCAAAGTGCGAGTCGCAAATATCCCGTACGCTGCCTCAGTCGCACGTGTCTGTTTCAATGCTCAAGGCGATTTGCTGAATTGCGACGCGTCGAGTTTGCGCTTGAAGAAAAATGTGTCGCCGTTTTTCGGCGGGCTGAATTTAATCAAACAATTCAATCCAATCAGCTTTGATTGGAAGGACGGCAGCGGCCACGACATCGGACTCGCGGCGGAAGACGTTGCAAAAATTGACCCGTTCTTTGCCTTCACCGACAAAGCGGGCGAAGTGCAAGGCGTGAAATACGAACGCCTGAACATCCTGCTCATAAACGCCGTCAAAGAACAGCAGACTCAGATCCAGATGCAGCAGCGTCAGATCGATCAATTGAAGAAAATAGTATGCCGCAGGCACACGCGGAACGGCATTTGTAAGGAGCGGACAAAATGACAAACAAAACAGTTTCGACCGTCCTAATTATTTTGATTTCAGTATTTGCGGCCTTTGCGCAAACCACGGAATTTGTCTATCAAGGCCAGTTACAAAGCTCGGCGGCACCGGCAACCGGGAGCTATGACTTTGAGTTTTTGCTTTTCGACGCATTGAGCGGTGGAACGCAGGTCGGAGCGACGCTCACGAAAAGCAGTGTTTCTGTAGCCAACGGCATATTCTCCGTCAAACTCGATTTTGGCCCTAATTTTCCTGGCGCAAACCGCTTTCTCGAGATTCACGTCGTTCAAACGGGCGGCGGTGCGTTTACACCACTCACGCCGCGCCAAGCGGTATCGAGTGCTCCGTATTCCGTCAAGAGTCTCAGTGCCGACACGGCGACAAACGCGGCCAATGCAACGAATGCGGCAAACGCCACCAATGCCGTCAACGCGACCAACGCGGTAAATTTCAGCGGCGCTCTGAGCGGCGACGTTACCGGTACGCAGAGTGCGACGCTCGTTACCACGGTCGGCGGGCAATCGGCGGCAAACGTGGGAGGCGCCGTGCAGTTAGCCAACGCCGCGACCTCAACCAACACGGCAAACACGCTGGTCAGACGCGATGCTTCGGGCAATTTCGCTGCCGGGACTATAACGGGAAATTTAACCGGTAACGCTTCCACGGCCACAAATGCCACGAACGCTACTAACGCCACAAATGCAACCAATGCGACCGACGCCACACAGCTTGGCGGCATCGCGGCGAGCGGGTATTTACAGACAAGCGGCAACGGATCGGGCCTGACAAATCTAAACGCCGGCAACATTACCGCCGGCACGCTCAGCAACGCGCGGCTGGGCCAGATACCGACCGCCAACATCGCCGATTCGGCGGTGACCGCGCCAAAGATCGCGAGCGGACAGGTGGTCAAAGGCGTAACCGTCGGTGCAACCACTCTCACCGACAACGTAACGCTCGCGCAAGGCAACAATATCACCATCACACCGGCGGCTGGCAACACGCTGACAATTGCCTCGACAAGCGGCGGTGTCGGCGGCAGCGGCACGCCGAACAACATTGCCAGGTGGAGCGGCGTGGGCACCACATTGGTTGATTCCGCGATCACGCAGAACGGCAACGGTGTGCAATTGCCAAACGGCGTTCAACTCGCGGCAGGGATACAAGGGAACAATCTTTCATTTGGCTCACCAAACGGGGAAACGGGGCTGTCGATAACGAGTCTCAACGGCCCCAGGGCCGATCTCAGATTCGACGGTATGACGGTCAAGCTGGTTGCCCGTCCGACAGGCTCGGGGCCGCCGTCTGAAACAAACGGAATAGTCATTAATACGGTCGGCAACGTCGGCATAGGCACCAATCTCAGTACCACGAACCCGAACACTAAGTTGACCATTTTAACTAGTAGCAACCCCAACGGCATCGGCATAGAGAGCACCAGTGATTTTATTGGGGTGAGTGGCGAAGCCAGCGGCGGCAACGGGAGCGCGGGGGTGTCTGGCCGCAGCAGCACCGGCTACGGGGTGCTTGGCTACAATCATGGCAGCGGCTTCGGCGTGTTCTCTGATGGATTGCTCGGCATGACCACTCTCGGCACGGCAGGCGGAACGCCTTTATGCCGCAACGCCAGCAATCAGATTGCCACTTGCTCGTCAAGTCTCCGTTACAAAACCGATTTGCAAGCGTTCGACGGCGGCATGAGTGTAATCAATCGCCTGCGCCCGATCACCTTCAAATGGAAAGCAGACAAAACGCCGGATGTCGGCTTTGGCGCGGAAGACGTGGCGCAGGTCGAGCCGCTGCTCATCACGCACAACGATAAGGGCGAGGTCGAAGGCGTCAAATACGATCGCATTACAGCGGTTCTGGTCAACGCCATTAAGGAACAGCAGGCTCAGATCGAAGCCCTACAAGAAAAGGTCAGCGAGCAGCAAAAGGCGTTCGAAAATTTGAAAAAAATTATCTCGACACGCAGAAAAAAGGCTTCAAACCGCAAATAACTCTGCTAATGAGACGAATTAGGAAAACAAGAATGATCACAAAAAATTACAGATCCCAACGGAGCGTTTGGACCAAGAAAATCATAAGAAAAGTGCCGCCAAAATTAGTACTTTCAATTCTGGCTGTCCTTATAATTCGATCGGTGACAGTGGCTCAGACCGGCGGACAATTTACGATCGAGCAGTCGGTGATCGCCAATGGGGGTGGAA
>JAYUDV010000062.1:0-15018 GCA_043739565.1 Chloracidobacterium sp. | reverse complement strand
CCGGCCCATACGACATCGAAATCTGGAGCGATAACTCTTTGAGGTAGTAGGCATTTCGCGGAACGTCCATACCGACAAGTCCGACAACGATCACACGCCCTTTCATTCTCGAAATATCGCCGGCCAATTCGATCGGATCGTTTGACGGCGTGGCCGCAGTTATCAAAACTGCATCGGCTCCGCGTCCGCGCGACCATGCATCGATGAGATCTTTGGCTTCTGCCGGTGCGGAACACATCTCGGCCCCGAGCTCAGTTGCAAGCAACAGCTTATTTTGGTCTAGATCGACGCCGAAAACGCGGCAGCCATTTGCTTTGAGCAGTTGGATGGTAATTTGTCCGAGCAGACCGAGGCCGATAACGACGACAGATTCGCCGAGATTGGGTGCCGCGAGACGGACGCCTTGGAGTGCGATCGCGCCGAGCGTTCCAAATGCGCCTTCTTCAAAACTGATAGCGTCCGGCAGGCGAACACACAGATTTTGCGGCACCGTTATCAGCTCGGCGTGTGAGGCAAATCCGGCTCCGGCACAAGCAACGCGCATCCCGGCTTTGAAACCAGAAACTTCGTCGCCGACAGCCGCGACGATCCCCGCCGCGCTGTAGCCAAGGGCGGTTGCGCCGTCCAGTTTGGCCTTAACTGCCGTGTACGTACTTAGCAAGCCCTCGGTTCGGGCCTTTTGGATCACCTGTTTGACAAGGTCGGGCCGCTGCCTGGCTTTGCCCAGCAAACTCTTTTTGCCCATATCGACCGTGGTTTTTTCGGTTCCGGCGCTGATCAAAGATGCGGCTGTGCGGACGAGGATTTGTCCGCGTTGCACGCCCGGCGGCGGTACGTCATTGACTGATACAATACCGCTTCGCATATTTTGTAGGATCTGTTTCATAAAAAACGACCGTATTTTACGAGCAAAATCGAAATAATAATACTACTTTTGTTTGACCCAGCCGACAAGGAGCGCCGCGGTCTATGCTTAGAAAGACGCATTTACCGCTGACAAACTATACTCTGTGATTTTTGAAAGAATGGCGACTGCATCATAATAGAATTTTCGACTTTTCCATCTGACAAGCTCTAAATTATGCATGTTCCATTTGTTGATCTGAAAGCCCAATATCTGAGCCTCAAAGCTGAGCTCGATGCGGCAATCGGTCGGATTGTTTCGGAAACTGCGTTTATCGGCGGCCCGTACGCGGCGGAATTTGAAGCGGCCTTCGCCGAATATATTGGCGTCGAACACTGCGTTGCGGTTGGAAACGGGACCGACGCAATTGAGATCGGGCTGCGCTCGATTGGCGTTGGGCCGGGTGACGAGGTACTGGTGCCTGCCAATACATTTCTGGCGACCGCCGAGGGCGTGACAAATATCGGGGCAACGGTCGTGTTCGTCGATAGCGACCCAAAAACCTATAATATCGATCCCGCAAAGATTGAGGAAAAGATCACGCCGAAAACAAAGGCGATAATTCCGGTCCATCTTTATGGGTTGCCGGCCGAGATGGATGAGATCGTTGCGATCGCGCGTAAGCATGATCTAAAGATTCTTGAGGATTGTGCCCAAGCCCACGGTGCGACATATCGCGGCCGGAAACCTGGGACATTTGGTGACGCGGCGACATTCAGCTTTTATCCGAGCAAGAATCTCGGTGCATTTGGCGACGCCGGAGCGATAGTGACGAATAATGCGGAATATGCGGAACGGGCACGGCTGATAGCAAATCACGGACAAGCCTCAAAAAACCGGCATACGATCGTGGGCCGAAATAGTCGTATGGACGGCATTCAAGCGGCGGTTTTATCAGTGAAATTGCCGCATCTGGACGGTTGGCTCGATGCCCGGCGCGTCAATGCAAAACTTTATAATGAGTTGCTGGCAGACAGCGGTTTGACGCTTCCGTTTGAGCCGGAATATTCGCGGCATATTTATCATCTCTATGTCGTTCAAGTTCCCGTCCGCAACGCCGTTCAGGCAAAGCTCAACGAGGCGGGTATCGAAACTGGAGTTCATTACCCAACAGCACTTCCGTTTATGGAGGCCTACGCATATCTTGGCCATCAGCCGTCGGATTTCCCGGTCGCTTACTCGCAAATGATCAAGATCATTTCGCTGCCGATGTATGCCGAATTGACCAAGGAAATGATCGAATATGTGTGCGAGGTTTTGAAAAACGCTATTTCTCGCGTTGCGGCGGCATAGCCGCAAAGCCTCGTGTTAAGCTAATGGAAAAGCACAGCTTTTCCGCAAATAGAGCGGCGTGAGCCGCATCCGAACTGAACTTTTTTGGAAAACGCCGACAAAACCATCTGGATAGACCTCGATAATTCCCCACATGTGCCGCTTTTCGCGCCAATTATCAAGCATTACCGCGAAAACGGCGTTGATGTACTTTTGACGGCCCGCGACCATTCTCAAACGCTCGAATTGCTCCATATTCACGGCCTTGACGGTACGTTTGAAATTATCGGCAGGCATTATGGCAAGAGCAAGCTTCAGAAAGTTCGCGGCCTGATCGCCCGAACCAAGCAGCTAATCTCGCACGTGCGAAAATTTTGTCGAAATGGTGCAAAAGTAGCGGTTGCCGTCAGTCACGGTTCGCGCTCGATGGTGCTCGCCGCCAGATGGCTGCGAATTCCGGTGATAACGATGTATGACTACGAATTTACCGAAACAACGATCTTTAACCGATTGTCGGATCGGGTCTTGGTTCCGGAGCGGATTCCAAACGAGGTGCTCGACAGCATCGGCCTTTCATCCAGCAAATGCGTCAAATATCCGGGTATTAAAGAAGAGCTTTATGTACGAAATTTTGCGCCCGATAAGGATTTCCGCAAAGAGTTATTTGAGACCAAAGGATTGAGCGGCCTTGATAGCAAGGTTTTGGCGGTTCTACGGCCGCCCGCAACCACGGCAAATTATCACTCGGAAAAAAGCGAGCCCGTCTTTGATGCGATCTTGCGTTATCTTTTGAATGCCGACGACACATTTACGATCATTGTTCCGCGAACCGGCGGTCAGGCCAAAGAGATAAAAAAACTTGTAGATTTGCTTCAAGCTCAAAATGGCCGATATTTGATTCTCGACAAGGCAGTTGACGGCCTGAATCTGGCGTATGCCGCCGATCTGCTTATCTCCGGCGGCGGAACGATGAACCGCGAGGCGGCGCTCGTCGGCGTTCCGGTTTACAGCTTCTTCGCCGGAAAGCTCGGATCTCTAGACGCGCAGATGGAAAACGAAGGCTTGATAACTTTTATCAGGGAAAAGGAAGACATTGGGAAGATTAAATTAACGCAGCGTGGGAGACGGCCCGCCGCCGTAAACGGCTTGACCGACAGAGTAGAAAGTTTTGTAATAGGACAGATTGACGCTTATCTCGGCATTTGATGTTCAAGCAATATCCGAAATATAAATTTCTGCTCGCTTTTTGCGACTACGTTCTGTTGCTCGGTGCGTGGATGGCGGCGATATTGATCCGCTTTAATGGCGTGCCGCTGATGGAGCTGCTCTCGCGGCCGCTGGTGCGAACGCAGGGCGCTCTGATCGTCGTCTATTCGCTTGTCTGGATCGTTATTTTTCAGCATTTCAGCCTATATAAGCTGAATCTTTTTATGTCGTTTGGCGAGCAGGTGATAGCGATTTTTAGGTCGCTCCTCTACGGGCTGATCGGCCTGATTCTGATCACGTATATATTCAAACGCCTCGATTTTGTCGAATCGCGACTTGTCCTCGCCATGTTTGTCGGCATCTCGCTGCCCGCGACGCTCGCCTTTCGGACGCTTATATTTCGACGGTTGTTCGCCTTTGCGTCGCAAAAAAAGATACTTCGCCGAAAGGTGCTGATCGTTGGCTGTGACCGAACGGCAAAGATGGTGGCCGCACAGATCACGTTTGATAACAGACACGGTTTTGAGGTGGTCGGTTTTGTGGACGAAGATCTGCCGGTCGGGAAACGTGTATTTGAAAACCTCGAAAACATCGGCAAGCTTAGCGAGCTAAAGCAGTTAGTCGAGAGATTTGAGATCGAGGAGATCATAATCGCCGAGAGCGAAGTGACGCATGGCCGCCTACTCGAAATTATCGATAAAGCACAGGCGACATCCGCCAATGTCCGGCTCGTCTCCGAGCTTTACAACATAATTCCGGAAAAGGTTTTGCTCGAAAAATATCTTGGCGTGCCGATCGTCAAGATGCCGCAAAATTACGAAAATGGGTTGTTCAATGTATACAAACGCGTCTTTGACGTAGTGCTCACGATGACCGGCATCATCGTGTTTGCTATCCCATTATTATTGATCGCCTTGCTCATCAAACTCACGTCAAATGGACCCGTGCTTTATACCCATACGCGAATCGGTAAAGGCTGTAAACCATTTGAATTCTATAAGTTCCGTACGATGGCCGTTGGTGGTGATGACATGGCGCATCGCGAATTTGTCTCCGATTTCATTCAGGCTGATGGTCAGGAAAATCGACGCGACGCGGTTAAAAAAATCACTGATGACCCCCGCGTGACGCGTATCGGACGGATTTTGCGAAAGACGAGCCTTGATGAGATGCCACAGCTTTTCAATGTTCTTCGCGGCGAGATGAGCCTTGTAGGTCCGAGGCCTTGCATGCCATACGAATTGGAGCAATATCAGGAATGGCATCGCCGCCGGTTGTCCGTAATTCCGGGGTGCACCGGTTTGTGGCAGGTAGCGGGACGGAGCGCTGTCGATTTTAACGACATGGTGATACTCGATCTTTTTTACATTGACAATATGTCGCCGCTGTTCGATCTGCGTATAATTTTTAGAACGCTGCCGGTTATGCTGTTAGCAAAGGGTGGACATTAGACAAAAAAATGAAAGTTGCGGTTATTGGCGCCGGCTATTGGGGCCCAAATTTAATTAGAAATTTCCTGTCGGCGGATAATGTCGAGGGCGTGATCGCTTGCGACCGCGATGCAAACCGTCTCGCAAAAATGCGCAAGATGTTTCACGGCATCGAAACCTCACCCGACCACAGTAAGGTGATCGCCCGGCCCGATGTCGATATTGTCGTCATCGCGACTCCCGTTTCGACCCATCACGAAATAGCAAAACAGGCGCTGCTTGCCGGGAAACATTGCTTTATCGAAAAGCCGATGACGGCGAGCGCCCGCGAGGCCGAGGATCTGATCGAAATTGCCGAACGCAAAAGTCTCAAACTCTTTGTCGATCACACCTTTATTTACACCGGAGCCGTGCGCAAGATGAAGGAAATAATCACTTCCGGCAGGCTCGGCGAGATCTATTATTTCGATTCGGTACGGATAAACCTCGGGCTTTTTCAACACGACGTAAACGTAATATGGGATCTTGCCCCTCACGATCTGTCGATAATGGACTATCTGCTCGAACAAAAGCCGGTGGCCGTATCTGCGGTCGGAAGCTGTCACGTGGGAAACGGTCTCGAGGATATTGCATATTTGACGCTCGAATTCGAAAATAATCTGATCGCTCATTTTCATGTCAATTGGCTGGCTCCGCTGAAGATACGCAAGACGCTTATCGGCGGCACAAAATCAATGATCGTCTACGACGATACCGAGTCCAGCGAAAAAGTAAAAATTTATGACAAGGGCATCGATGTGACAACGCGCGAAGGCGTCTATGACACGCTTGTGCAGTACCGGACGGGTGATATGCTAAGCCCGAAGCTCGATCAGGAAGAGGCGCTTTCCGTCGGCACAAGGCATTTTCTCGACTGTGTTTTGAACGATACAAAACCGCTCACAGATGGCGACGCGGGACTAAACGTAGTGCGGATATTAGAAGCATCGGCCATTTCTATCAAAGATCGCGGTCGGCTGATCGAACTCTGAGAAGAATGAACGAAACGACTTTTACAAACGAATATCTGCGAGAGAATTACATTCGGCTCAGCAATGTAAAGCTCGGTGCGGATGTAAAGATTTACTCGTTCGTCAATGCGTACGAATGCGAGATCGGTGATGAAACGCGGATCGGAGCTTTTGTCGAGATACAAAGAGGCGTAAAGATCGGCCGCCGCTGCAAGATTTCGAGCCATTCGTTTTTGTGCGAGGGCGTGACCGTCGAGGACAATGTGTTTATCGGGCACGGCGTGATGTTTACCAACGATAAATATCCGCGGGCGACAAATACGGACGGCACGCCACAATCCGAAGCGGATTGGGAGGTACTTCCCATCATCGTAAAACACGGAGCAAGCATCGGCTCCAACGCGACGATCCTTGCTGGCGTCACTATCGGCGAAAACGCGATGGTTGGCGCAGGAGCCGTTGTAACCCGAGATGTCGAGGCGAATACAACCGTCGCCGGCGTCCCCGCGAGAGTTGTCGGTTCCTCTTAAAATGAACATCGCCGCCGCATTAGTTGCCGCCCGCGAGATGCTTCAAACGGCGGGCATCGCCGACCCTCATCGTGAAGCGTCGTCGTTAATGGCGTTTGCCCTGAAAAAGCCGCCCGCGTTTCTCATTGCCCATCCCGAGCACGAACTTGCCGCAAGTGAACAAACCCTCTTTGATGACAGCATCCGCCGACGCTCAAATCGTGAGCCTTTTCAGTATATCGTCGGACATCAGGAATTTTTCGGGCTGGATTTTGAAGTATCGCCGGACGTTTTAATACCGCGGCCCGAAACCGAGATCTTGGTCGAAGACGCGATTGAAATATTACGTGGACTCGATAATCCAAGCTTTTGCGAGATCGGCTTGGGATCCGGCTGTATTTCGATTTCGATGCTTCACGAGGTTGAAAATGCGACGGGGGTGGGGATCGACATTTCGACAAAAGCTTTGGCCGTCGCCCACCGCAATGCGGAGAAACATCATGTCGCGAACAGATTAGAATTTCGCGACGGTGATATTTTGGGTGGTTTAACCGGCAAATTTGGCCTAATTGTTTCAAATCCACCATACATACTGGCCGGAGACTTTCCGGAATTGCAGGCGGAGGTTCGCAATTTTGAGCCGCACAATGCTTTGGTCGGCGGGGTCGACGGCCTCGATGTGATCAGGCGGATCGTATGCGAATCACCGGAACATCTGACACCGCGAGGCGTTTTATTAATAGAGATCGGATTTGGCCAGGCGGATGTGGTTAGCGAGTTATTTGACCACTCGTATTGGGAATTACCCGTTTTTTTGCCCGACCTTCAGTGCCTGCCGCGCGTCTTAAGGGTGCAATCACGATCTTGAGGTCGAAATTTTCCTTGCGTTACTTCATAAGTGGAGTTAATATGAACACACGGCCAAGTATTAAGCAGTTTGAAAGATGTCTGGGTAGGGCTCAATTGGCCGGGCGTTTTGTGTAAACACTCGAAACGCGATCCCCTTTGAACTTCGTAAGGTTAACCTTTTTCTAACGATTGGAGGTGATTTTTGTGAAGGATATGCTTTATGCCTTAATGGCACTCATTTCCGCAATAGTCGCGGCGTTATCGATATATAAATACACGAACAGTAATGATGAGAAACTCTATCTCGTCGGGTTCATTGTGTTCCTGCTTGTAGCCCTTGTTTTAGGCGTGCTATTCATGTCTGGAAGGGTCAATAAAAAGGAAGAGATTCATATTACCGAGTAGAACGCGGCAGTTTTACTATTTATCGACGTGGCAACTAACGGCTATTGGATATAGCTGTGGACGTATTTAATTTTAAGAGAAAACGGGCAGATTTAACAAATTTCTGACCGTTTTTTGCGCTATTACGAGATTAATTATGGTTTCTGGCGCTAAATACGATATAATGTTGACAAAAATGTAATGATTAAAATTATTTCGTTTTTGAGAAATTTCAGATTTATATAACAATGCCGAAGATCGCAGACATTCAGGAAACGCCTAATCCAAACGCCGTAAAGTTCATATTGAAAGAACCCGTGTCGCATGGCACGTCGCACTCATTTAAAACCGCTGAAGCCGTAGGAGACGATGCTCTGGCCAAGGCTTTGTTTGAGGTAGGCGAGGTCGTTTCGGTCTTTTATATGGACAAGATGATAACGGTCGAAAAGACGGACGACGCTGAGTGGGACGAACTCTTGCCTACTCTGGCCGTGCCAATCCGAGCTGCCGAGGCCGTTCAGATGTCTAACGGGAATGGTAAGCGGGCCGCTGCCGCTGTCGGCGGAGCGATAGCCGCTGCGGCAAGTGACGATCCTAAGTTGGCTCAGATCAATGACCTTTTAGATGAACGAATTCGGCCCTACCTCGCGAGTGACGGCGGGTGGCTTGAGGTTTTGGAACTGGAAGCAAGTGTCTTGACGATCCGTTATGAAGGCGCTTGCGGCAGTTGCCCCAGCTCTCTAACGGGAACTTTAATGGCCATCGAGAATATGATAAAGGAAGAGATCGATCCGGACATTACCGTAGTGACGATCTAGGCCGTTATTATTCTTTCAGAAATTTGCCCCGATCAGAACGGCAGTCTTTCATACCCTTAAACCTTCTCAAGCTGGCTTTTCAAATTTAAAAAATTAACCTCTCGTTAACATTCTGTTAATACCCAATTAAGCTCCGCCGCCTAGACTGTCGCAGATCGGTTAAAATTTCATTACAATTGGATCACCGTTATGCAGCCAACAATTCTGATCATCGAGGATGATGGGGACATCGCTGAGAGCCTGCACTATAACCTTAAACGCGAAGGGTTTCGGCCCGTCGTGGCCGAATCGGGTGAAAAGGGCCTACGTCTCGCACTCGACGAAAAGGCCCCGCCATCGCTGATAATTCTCGACCTGATGCTGCCCGGCATGAGCGGGATGGAGCTGTGCCGGAGGCTTCGACGCGAGTCCCTGACCGAGACCACACCGATAATTATGCTGACCGCAAAGGCCGCGGAGGGCGACAAAATACTTGGACTGGAAACCGGTGCCGATGATTACATCGTTAAGCCGTTTTCGATCAAGGAGGTCATAGCCCGCATTCGCGCCGTGTTGCGTCGCGCGGAAAAAGAGACGGCGCCGAAATACGAGGACGAGAGATTGGCGGTCGATTTTGCCGATATGCGTGTGGCGTGCGGCGGGCAGAACGTGAAGCTGACGCGAAAGGAATTTGCATTGCTCGAACACCTGATAAAAAACGCGGGCCGCGTTGCCTCGCGGCAGCAGCTTTTGGACAACGTGTGGGGTTACAGTTATTTTGGCGACACGCGAACGCTTGATGTACACATTCGCCGCCTACGGCAAAAACTGGGCGAGTGCTACGAGTGCATTGAAACCGTCGTGGGTGTAGGCTATCGTTTCATTGGATGTAAGTCGTAGGAATTTTTTCAACGCAAAGACGCAAAGGTAAGAAATTAGATATTCTTTTGTTAATAAATTTCTTAGATCTTTGCGGCTTGGCGACTTTGCGTTAAAGATCTTCGTTCCGTTCGTATTATGAATGCAGCCGTTACAGAGTTGGCCGAAACGCCGACCTCAAATCACGTACTTCAAAAAATACTCGACACGGCGTGCGAGTGTGTGCTGGTCGTTGACCGCGATATGCGGATCGCGAACTGCAATGTGCCGGCGGCGGTGGCGTTTGGGCGCGAAGGGCTTGATCTCGAAAACAAACGCCTGAGCGAGGTGATACGCGATCTCGATCTGCACGAGGCGTTTCGAAAAGCGTCCGACGCCCAAATTTCATCGGATGTCAGGCTCGAACTTAACCGGGCCGGAAACCGGAAATTTGACGTTCACATCGCGCCGATCGAGCTTGGCGGCGTCGATTTCGGGATCGGATTTTTTTACGAGACTACGCAGATTGACCGACTCGAATCCGTCAGGCAGGAGTTTTTGTCAAATATCTCGCACGAGCTGCGGACACCGCTGACGTCGATCCTGGCGTTTGTCGAAACGCTTGAGGACGGCGGTATTAACGACGCGGAAAATAATCGACATTTTTTAGGCGTCATCCGCCGCAACGCTGAGCGGATGCACAGCCTGATCGCCGACATTCTGGAGCTTTCGCTGATCGAATCGGGCAATGTGTCGATGGATATTCGCGAGGTGCGGTTCTTTGCGGCGGTTCAGGATGTGCTGACGGCTTTGTCGGCAAAGGCGAAGGAGCGTGAGATCGAACTAAAAAACGAGATTCCGGAAAGCGCGATCGTTTTTGCAGATTCGGTTCGGCTCGAACAGATGCTGACGAATCTCGTCGATAACGCGATCAAATTTAACCGCCACGGCGGAAGTGTAACCGTCGCCTACGAACCGGTTGACGGAAAGGATATAATAACGGTCGCGGACACGGGCGAGGGCATTTTGCCGGAGCACGCTCAGCGAATATTCGAGCGATTTTACCGCGCCGACCGCGCACGCTCGCGCGAGATCGGTGGCACTGGCCTCGGCCTCGCCATTGTCAAACACCTTGCAAAACTCCACGGCGGCGAGGTTACCGTTAATTCCGCTCTTGGTACAGGAACCACTTTTCGGATCGAATTACCGTCCGGTCAGCACCAACGGCGCTAGCGGGTGGTTAAAGATGAGGATCGCCCGGCTCTTGCCGCTGGCGGTTCTGCCCAATAATTTCCCTACCAACGCGCACATATGTGTGCTATAATCAAATTATATTGAAATACAAGTTATTGTAACGAAGGCGCTTTGTGAACTTTGACGCCCGGCGTTTCAACTCTTACGGTATTGGTGGAGGGAAGCGGATCATGCAGCTAACTATCGGACAAAAAGTAGCATATCCGAACCAGGGCATTTGTCTGGTCGAAGGTACTAAAACGTGTACTATCGCGAGCTGCGTGATGGAGGGCTTTACGCTCAGGGTCCTGAGCGACCATTCGACGATTTTTGTCCCGACCGCTAACGCCGAGAGCGTCGGCATTCGTCCGATAATCAGCTCAACTCAGTGCAAAAAGCTCATAGGCGAACTCTCGCAAGATTTCGAATCGGTCTCATCCGACTGGAAAACGCGTTCGCGTGAATTCACCGAAAAACTGCACTCGGGCGACATTTTTGAAGCCGCCGACGTTTTGAAGAAACTTACGTTTTTGAGTTATGAAAAGAAACTCTCGTTTCGTGAGCAGACGATGCTCGAAAAAGCAAAGTTTTTGATCGTTTCCGAGGTCTCTAACGCCGATAAAAAAGACCACAGCCTGATGGAGGGCGAGATCTGCCGCTTGGTCGAATCGGCCTGTTCAAAGCATCGCAGCATCCAGCCGACGGTCATGGGAGTTGCGGTTAACTAATCGAAGGGAACCTAAAAATCTCGTCCCCGCTGTCGTATTTCTTTGAATTGCCTCCAGTTTTAGCCGGAGGTCGCCTGTAACCACTCGGTCGGCTTTAGCCTAATCGGTTATCTCGTTTACAATCCTTGCTTTGCGGCTAAAGCCAGACGGATTTTTTCTTTCACTACATTGGGCTAAAAGTCCGTTTCTTGTTGCCTCCTTTCATCCACCTAAAGGTGGAGGCAATTCATCAGATCGGCAAATCAACGATCTAAAGTATTCGTTTTTTTACTTAGTATCAATTTTTAGAACTGGCCGGTATTAATTGGTTCCGGTTTTGACGGGAATGCGGACGAAGATCGTCGTTCCATGACCGAGCGTGGATTCAATCTCAACACTTCCGCCGACAAGCGCCGAACGCTCGCGCATTCCGATCAGGCCAAAGCCTTTTCTCCGGTTTGTTTTCTTACCTAATGCAAAACCTTTGCCGTTGTCCTCGACGATCATAACGATCTCCCGTTCTCGTTTTTCGAGCAAAACGCTCACCTGTTTAGCCTCGGCATACTTGTAAACGTTGTTGAGAGCCTCCTGCGCAATGCGGTAAAGACAGGTTTCGATTTCGCCTGAGAGTTTTGTCCCCTCCAGATTGCCGACCCGAAACTCGGCCGGTATTTCAAATTGCGCGGCCCATTTCTCGACGTAATGGGCGAGAGCCTCTGTTAATCCAAGATCGTCTAGAGCGGTCGGCCTGAGCTCCCAGACGAGAAAACTTACATCCGAATCGAGCTGTTTAGCGATCGCTTTTGTCTCATTCACTTTATCGCATAAGGCTTCCTCGTCGCACATATCTTCGAGCAATTCGAGATGCAGCCGAAGAGCGGTCAATTGCTGTCCGAAATGGTCGTGCATATCGCGAGAGATGCGGCGGCGCTCGTTTTCCTGGGTCGTCAATATTTGTCCGAGCAGCCGGACACGCTCTTTTTCTCCGCGCAGACGCTCGGCGCTTACAGCTTTTAGACTCTTGAGGGCGTCGGCCAGCTCGGCGGTCCGCTCCGCGACCCGCGTCTCCAAATCCATACGCGAGAGGCGCAGCTCTTCCTCGATCAGCTTGCGGTCGGTGAGATCGAGCGAGATACCGATATGCCCGGCATATTCGCCGTTAGCATCGGAAATGGGAAGGGCATGAGATTCGAGCCATGCCCACGATCCGACCTTATCCTGTACCCGAAAGCCGGCCCGAAACGATTCGCGATTACGCCGCGCGGTGCTCAGCGCAGCGTTATAGCCGGCCGCGTCGTCCGGGTGAACGAGCGGCAGCCAGCCCTTGCCCAAAACCTCGGCCGTCGTTTTGCCAAAGAATCTGCGATACCGCCGGTTGACATAGGTCGTGTTACCATCAGCGTCGAGCCGCCAGATGAGACCCGGCGAGGCCTCTGCCAAAGCCCGAAAATTCTCCTCGCTCTTAAGAACGGCAATTTCGGCTTGGCGGACATCCTCAATATCGGTATTGGTGCCAAACCAGCGAACGATGTTTCCATTTTCGTCCCTGATCGGCCGTGCCCGGGACAAAAACCATCGATACTCGCCCGTCTTTGACCGAAGCGGAAACGTGTCTTCCCAGACCTCACCCGACGCGATATGACGCTTAAATTTCTCGACGACCCGCTCAATCTCGTCCGGGTGATGAACCTTTTGCCAGCCCCAGCCCTGCATTTCGTCCAGCGTGGTGCCGGTATAATCAAACCAACGGCTGTTGTACCAGAAAATCCATCCATTTTCATCCGTGGTCCAAGCAAGCTGCGATATATTGTCGGCGAGAGTGCGAAAATTTTCTTCCGATTTGCGTAAATTTTCTTCAGCCTGCTTGCGCGTCGTAATGTCGCGTCCCTCCGGCACGATGAAAATTACCTCGCCCTGTTCGTCGCGAATCGGGTAAAGTGAAAAGTCGAATGTCATTGTTTCGCCCGAAGGTTTGAAAAGTGACAGTTCGCGACGGACAAATTCACCCCCCGCCGCGATTGCCATTGCTTCGCGCACCAGCTGCGGGGCACCCTGCGTATGTTTGAACCAGATCGTCTCCCAAAACGGAAGCCCGATCACTTCATTGATTTCGCTGGGGCCGAACTCGAGCGCCGCCCGGTTGGCTTCGAGCACTGTCCCGTCCGGAGTGAGCAGTCCAATGTATTCCTGCGCGCCGTCATAAATCGAACGGATCAGTTGTTCGGATTTGTGCAATGCCGTTAGTGCGCGGGCGCTCTCAAGCCGCGTCCAGACGCGGACCGTCAGCTCCTGTGTTAGGGCGATCTCGTCCTCGCGCCAGTTATGGGCGTCGGAACGGTAAACGCACATTAGAAACTGCCATGCCCCATCCCTAATGATCGGCACGGTGACCATCGAACCGATTTTGAACGCCGCAAAACTCTCGGCCGTGGTGCGCGGGTCGGTACCCGCATCGCGGATGATAAACGTTTCTCCGGCGCGTCCGGCGGTTTGAAATTCCTCGGTCATAAAATCCGAGATACGATGTACGCCGATGCCACTGGGTACGTCTTCCCGCTTCCATTCATAGTTGACAGTCGCGTGATCCTCTGCCTCATTGATCTCGATAAAGGTGCAGAGCGAGAGATCCAGATATGCTCCCATCTTGGCGCCGACGGTACGCATTGTTTCTTCGACCGTCGTGATACGTGCAAGGTCCTGGCCGATGTCGGCGAGAAAGGCGAGGTTAGCTTCAAGCTGTTTACGTTCGGTAATATCGGCAACCGTCCCGTCGAAGCTGAGGAGCTTTCTTACCAAACCGTTTTGGCCGAAATGAGCGCGGGCTTTAGCGGACACCCAGTGGATGGAGCCGTCCGGGTGAATCACCCGATATTCGGTATTGTAAGGTACGGGGTTGTCCGGCCGGATCGCCGCCGCCACCTCGATGCGTTGCCGGTCGCGGTCGTCGGGGTGGACGATGGCAAACGCCTGCTCGTAGTCGATCTGCTCGTCCGCGATGCCGAAGATGGCATGGAAACGCTCGTCCGCCTTGAGGGTATTGGTCGCGGGATCAATATTGAACGTCCCTAGCTCGGCCGCGTCGAGAGCCAGCCGACCTAGTTCTTCACTGGAGCGAAGCGCCTTCTCGGCCAGTTTTCGTTCGGTGATGTCGAGGTTGGTGGCAAAGGATTTCAGCGGCTTGCCATCAGGACTCAACTCCATCGACCACCGCGTTTCGATCCAGCGCTCGATCTGGTCATCGCCCAAAACGCGATAATCGATCTTGCCGACGGACTTGCCATCAAAGAATTCCCGGAGTGCGGCTTCTACACGCGGGCGGTCGTCAGGAACGACATGTTCCAGCAAAACTCGGCTACCCACCGAAGCATCTTCTTCTTGCCCCGCCGGTGGCGGGTAACCCATAACCGCCGCAAAGTTCTCCGGTGTCAGGGCGCCGCCGCGTATGAGGTCTATCTCAACAAACGTCAGTTGTGCCGACTCCGTCGCGTAACGCAGGCGCCACTCGTGCTTGCGCAGATCTTCGTCCGCCTCTGTTTGCTCAGTCACGTCGCGCGAAACGGCGAGCAGACGCACAGGGTTTCCGTCGGCATCCAAAATCGGCGAGATCGCCACGTTCCACCACTTCGGCTCACCACGCATGTTGCGGAAAAAACCGACAAAGTTTCCGTTTCCACCCGCCGCCGCCGCGTCGACCGCCGCCTGTGCCGCCTCACGATCAGCACCTTCCCAAAACTCTGTCCACGATTTATTTAAGAAAGGCGTTATATCGTCGATGCACAGCAATTCCTGCCCGGCCTCCATAGACAGCAAGTTGCCATCGAGATCGAGAACTTTGATACAGTCGGGGCTGCTATCGATA
>JAYUDV010000061.1:0-2415 GCA_043739565.1 Chloracidobacterium sp. | reverse complement strand
TCATGTGAAATGCCGTTTCCGCGCTTTTGGTGCGAGATCAGATTTGCCGCCGACCGGACAACGTCGCCCGCATCGAGCTGATCGCGTTCACCGGTGCGGATCCGGCTGAAATCGAGCAGTCCGGTCGTGATCGTTTTGCAGCGAAATGCTTCGCTTTTGATCAATCCTAAATATTCCGTCAGGTCGGCCGAGGCCTCTGACACTTCGAACGCGCCCTCGTCGATACGCTGTTCGAGAGCTTCGGCACATGCGGCTATCGTCGCAAGCGGATTGTTTATTTCGTGAACGACACCAGCCGCCAGCCGGCCGACCGCCGCCAGCTTTTCGGCCCGGTTGATCGCATGGATCGCTTCGACGCGGGCAGTCACATCTTCACCCACGGTTATCACATGCGTGACCTCGCCGGTCTCGACATTTTTCATCGGCACCTTGCTGACCATCCAATGCTGGTTCGAGCCATCATCCGCAACCGTCTGCTGCTCGATACGCTCAATTGTCCCGGTGCGGAATGCCCTTTCAAATTCCTGGCGGAGCCGTCCCTGCGGATATTTCTCCAATACGTCAAACACATCCCGCCCGATGGCAATGTCCCTGGGTATCCCTTGCGCGCCGACCTCGCGATGACGATTCCAGGTCACGATCCTATAATCGCGGTCAACCACGTATAACGAGACGGGCAGGGCGTCGAGTATCGATTCCGTAAATTTGCGATGCTCCTCGCGAGCCTCATTTATCGAATCGTCGAGGGCTGATCCGTAATGTGCCGACAGGTTGATGCTCATCGCCGCCATCTGAGTCGCGGCGTCAATGAGACGGGCTTTTTGCTCGGTCAGCTCCAGTTTATTCGAAAAACCCGTGATTATTGCCCCTTTTATCTCGCCATTTATGTGCAGCGGCGAGATGTATTCGAAGGCGTGATCATACTTGCCGATCAAAAACTCGCTGTCAGCCTCTTCGGAGTAACCTATCTGCGGCGGCATGAAAGCCAACCATTTTTCGAACTTCGAACGGAGCAAAAAATTGCCGCCGGTTTCGCCGTCACGGCTATTGGCGCAGCTTATCAGGCCAATATTCTTTAATTCGACCACAAAAACGCAGATGTCGGCATCTACTCCCTGCTTAATAGCTTCGGCGACACGACTCGCGACCTTTTTTGGGTGGACCGTAAAAAGCAGGCTCCGGCCCAGCTCGGAAATAAATTTAAGGTCGTTTGAAAAGTCATCCCGAGCCGTCATCGGAGATATATTGCTCGAATTTTTTTTCGGCGGCGATGAAGTTAGCATTTTTATTGGTCGCAGCCGGATAAATCGGTGCCGATAAAACGGATCTTCTAAGGAGATTTTAGCGAAAATAGAAGTTTAGAAACCTCCTTTAAGATTAAAAACAATTTTTAACATTTTGTCAATAAATTTAACAGTCGAATAAAGTTTGGTAGTGTCCGAATAGTGTGGTGCTTATTTAAAGAAGCCTTCTTTCTCTCAGCATCCAACAGTCGGGGTTTAGAGTTGACACTTCAGAGGATCGCGCCGAAAATTGAATTAGATGGCTGTGAAATTTTTCTCATATAAAATGCGGGTTTTTATATTGGGTTTTGTCGCGCTAATCTGCGTATCCGGCGGCGGTGCAAAGATTCAAGGCCGGGAAGTCGTCGATAAGACCGTCGCGGTTGTCAGCGACGGCGTTCGCGCGGAATTGATAACTTACTCGGACCTTTTATGGCAGCTTGCTCTGCAGCCGGGCGCGCAGCTTGAAAACCCGCGATCCGATGAGATGAATCAGGCCTTGCAAACGCTGATAAATCAGCGGCTTTTCACGCTTGAGGCCGAGCGTCTGCCGCGTACCGCCCCAGGCGAAAAGGAAATATTGGACGAGATAAACACGATCCTTACCCGTTTTCCGTCCGCCGCGGTTTTCGAAGCAAGACTTAAACAGGTAGGTTTCGAATCGGTCAAAGACGATGCCTTTGAGCGTCTCATCGCACAGCGCGTAGCGACCGAAAAGTATGTGGATTTTCGATTTGCGTCGTTCGTCGTGATTACAGGCGATGATGAGACGAAATACTATCGCGACATTTTTGTCCCGGCATTTCGGCAAAAATCGCCCGGTGTATTGGTGCCAAGTTTTGAGGAAAAACAGACCGAGATCCACCGCATACTGACGCGTGAAAAAGTCGCCTCCGGCATCGACAGCTTTCTTGACGAAGCAAAACGCCGCGCCGTCGTCGAAATACTCATCGAAGTCTAGAATCGATTTGCGGCCCTAATTGAGCGAGTGTCTTGACCTTATGCGTCTGGGGATTTATTATCATAAATTCCATGCCGGGGTGGCGAAATTGGTATACGCACTAGACTCAAAATCTAGCGGGCTTAACGCCCATGTCGGTTCGACTCCGACCCTCGGTACCACAATATTAAA
>JAYUDV010000060.1:0-2422 GCA_043739565.1 Chloracidobacterium sp. | reverse complement strand
TGCCGGTCGGACCGATCAGCAGAATATTCGATTTTTGCAGCTCGATGTCGCCGCGCCGTTTTGCGAGTTCCAGACGCTTATAGTGCTGATAAACAGCGACCGACAGACGCTTTTTCGATTCGTCCTGACCGATAACGTATTCATCGAGATAGCCCTTGATCTCAGCCGGTTTGGGCAGATTCGTCCGTGCCGCGACCGTGTCCGTCCGCTCGTCGTCATTGATGATCTCGTTGCAGATATCAATGCATTCGTTACAGACGTATACGCCAGGGCCGGCAATCAGCTTGCGGACATCATTTTGCGATTTACCACAAAACGAACAAGTAAGTAGCTCTTCTGGTCGGCGAAATTGGCTCATGGTTTTAGTTGCCGGTTGGCGGTTGGCAGTTGGCAGTCAGCGACATTTCTGCCTACTGCCATCTGCCTACTACCTACTTATCCCGATGCTCGATGACTTCATCAATCAAGCCATATTCTTTAGCCTGAACCGGCGAGAGGATGCGGTCGCGTTCGACGTCTTTTTCGACCTGCTCGAACGATTGGCCGCTGTGATTTGCGATGATCCGCGAGGTCATCTCACGCATACGCAGGATTTCTTCGGCCATGATCCGCACGTCCGTCGCCTGGCCCGATGCGCCGCCCGATGGCTGATGAATAAGAACACGAGCATGCGGCAGAGCAAAGCGTTTACCCTTGGTTCCAGCCGTCAACAGCAGGGCGGCCATCGACGCGCATTGGCCGACGCAGATCGTCGTCACATCATTTTTGATGAACTGCATCGTGTCATAAATGGCCATGCCCGCCGTGATCGAGCCGCCGGGGCTATTGATGTATAGATTTATGTCACGCTCCGGGTCCTCGGCCTCAAGAAATAGGAGTTGCGCGACGAGCAGATTAGCAATCTGATCGTCGATCGGCGTACCGATAAAAATTATGCTGTCTTTGAGAAGTCGTGAGTAGATATCGAACGCACGTTCGCCCCGCGACGTTTGCTCAACCACCATTGGAACTAATGCCATATATTTTCTCTCAAGAATAAAAATTACCTTAGATAATACTTGAATTGAGCAACGGTAAATGATTGACAGCATAGCGATTACTATACTTGGCAATTGATTTTACATCTTTCTTCACAAAAATCAAGCAGTTTATCATTTACAAAATATTCGTTTGCGATGTCAAAAACAATTAACAATTAACAATGTCCAATTAAAAATTAACTCTTATTCGCCGCCTTCTTCGCCGTCCCTTTCTTATTCACCGCTTTCTTAGGCTTTTCAGGAGGTTCCGGCTGTGCGGCTTCGTCGATCCAGTCACCCTTTGTGATCTTGGCGGATGCAACGACGGCCTCGATAGTTTTGCGGGTTTTTAGATTATTTCGAATATTATCGATGCCACCGCCCTGTTTTTCGAGCGAATCGCGAATCTCTTCGGGCGTGGTGCGATAGTATTCAGCCATTTTGCCGATCTCCTCATCAACCTCAGCATCAGGCACCTCGACGCTTTCGCTCTCCGCCACACGATCAAGCAGCATTGCACCGCGAACGTCGCGTTCGGCCTGCGTTCGCATGTTGCCGTACGCCATCTGGATAAAATTCTCATCAACCTGATTCATATCGGCGCCGCGTTGCTGTAGATCCTTAGCAAAATTATTCAGCAGATTGCGGGCTTGATTTTCGATCAGCACGTTTGGCACCTCGAAAGCATTGTCCTCGATTAGCTTAGCGATCGCATTATTTCTAACGCGGGCGTCCGCATCGGCTTCGGCATATTTTTCGAGGTCCACACGCAGCCGCTTGCGGAGATCAGCAAGCGATTTGTAGCCTTCGTCGAGGCTTTTTGCCCACTCGTCATTGAGCGCCGGCATCTCGGTTTTGCCAACCGATTTGATCTTTGCCCTGTAATGCACAGTCTTTCCGGCCAATGCCTCGGATGAAAATTCTGCGGGATAGGCGACGGTGAATTCTTTTTCGTCGTCCTCTTTTACACCAACCAGATTTTCAGTAAACGATTTTTCAATAACCTCGTCGCCAAGCACGACTTCGAGATCATTCGCCCTTATCGGCTCGCCGGTCGGATTATCGTCAAAGTTTCCCTCAAGATCCGCGATGACGGTGTCGCCGATTTTTGACTTACGGCCCTCGACCGGTATCAAGGCCGCTTCTTTTTTCAAACGCTCAGTGATCAGGTTTTCGACCTCGGTGTTTTCGACCGGTTTCACACGTCGCGTAACCGCGATTCCCTTGTATTTAGGCTCAGGAATCTCCGGCATGACCTCGACATGAGCGTGAAATGAGATCGGTTGCGAACCATTGACGATCACCTTTTCGGGGGCGTCAAGATGCAGTTGCGGCTCGGCCAGCGGATGGAGTTTGTGCTCTTCGAGTGCCTGCGTGACCGCTCGCGGGATCACCTCTTGCAA
>JAYUDV010000059.1:0-15147 GCA_043739565.1 Chloracidobacterium sp. | reverse complement strand
GGCCTCGCGCATTTCCCTCGTTGACGTGTGTATCCCAACCGCCGACCTCGGTGAACGCAACCTCGAGCCCGACGCCTGCCTTTATAAGCTGGGCGATCTGCATTAATGAGCGTCCAAGCGGCGTTGTTGGATAAATCGCACCGTTTTCGGGCTTATACTGAGCCGGATTTGCTTCTTTTAGATAATTAACGGCTTCAAAGGTTTCCTTGCCCATTTCGCCGAGGCTGTCCTTGCTATTTTGCTGATAGAGCCCCTCAAACCCACCTGACATATTCTGTGTATAGATACCCGCCTTGATCGAAAAATCCGCGAGATTTGTCATCGCCACCGCCGGTGAGCGTCCATACAAGGAACGCGGCAGTTGCTGTGTCATCGCAACCGCTCGAAAAGGCGAATCGTCCTTCCCTGTCTTGCCCTGCATAACGCGATTCAGCCAGCCGTCGCGGGTACCTTTATTGCCCGGCGTGCCGGATTCCATATAGTCCTGCGCGTCAAAATGTGAGCGTGTGTTGTCCGGCGAACCTACCGCAGTAATAGCCGCAAGCTGGCCACTCTTAAAAAATGGTGCAAGCGGTGCAAGAGACGGGTGCAGTCCAAAGGTGCCGTCAAGATTGACCGCGCCATCGGTCTGGCCCGGTTTGGGCACGCCGATCGTCGGGCGCAGATTGTAATATTCGCTCTCGCCGTGCGGGACGAGCATATTCAGGCCGTCCACCGCTCCGCGTTGAAATATTGTAACCAGCACTTTCTTTTTGCCATATCCGCTGTTCAGTGTTGCGGCATTTGCAAACTGGTGCAAAAATTTAGGAGCCGTCGCCATCAATCCAAAACTCGCGAGCCCGATGCCGCTCGATTTCAAAAAGTATCGTCTATCCATAAATGCTTACCTCTATAAAACAATTATCCAGCCACAACATTAGACGCCCGCGCGCGGCAAATGGTCAATTTTTTATTTTTTGCATTTGGCGGCGTGTAATTATAGATTAAAGATTAAATGATGCGCGAAGATCTTATAAACTTGGTCCTCGAACGCCTCAGCCGCGAATCAGACAAAATTAAAGCTGATTTTGCCGCCGAAAAGGGCGTCAAAACTCGTTTCTGCGCAATCGACGATTTGCTGCCAATCGAAATTGCGGAAAAGATCGCCGGAGCCTTTCCCGACAGCCGCGAAATGCGGCTTATGAAAAGCTTTCGCGAACATAAATATACGTCGAAATCCCTAGATAAGTATGATCCCGTGATCGCCGATATTACATTTGCCTTTCAGGACAAGCGCGTGATCGATAAGGTCGCGGCTCTCACCGGCATCACCGACGCCGTTGGCGATCCGCATCTTTACGCGGGCGGCATCAGCGCGATGGAACGCGGACATTTTCTCAACCCGCACATCGACAATTCCCACGATGGCGGCCAGCAATATTACCGCGTGCTCAATCTGCTCTACTACATAACGCCCGATTGGCAACCCGAAAACGGCGGGAATCTGGAGCTTTGGGATGAAAAAGTGACGCAGGCCGTCGAAATACCCAGCCTATTCAACCGGTTCGTCCTAATGGCGACGAACGACAAATCATGGCACTCGGTTAATGAAATAAAATATAGTGGTACGCGTCGCTGCGTCTCAAATTATTACTTCTCACCGCATTCGCCAAACGGCTATAAAACTACACACGTTACATATTTTTCGGCGCGCCCGGAGCAGAAACTTCGCCGGATCATAACAAAGATCGACAGCGATCTTCGGACCATACTCCGCAAATTTAAGAAAAGCGGTTTCGCTAAAAAAGACGTTTTCGAGAGCACGGTCGAGAAATAATTCTGGTTGACAATGGCGCCGTTCGGCGTAGAGTAAAGTTATGCAAGCACTAGCGCCATTGGTCGGAGTTTTCTTTGCGATTTTTGTCTTAATAGCGTCCGGTATTCGGATAGCGCAGGAATACGAACGGGCCGTAGTTTTTCGCCTTGGGCGATATACGGGCATTAAAGGTCCTGGCATTTATTACCTCATTCCGCTGATCGACCGTCAGCAAAAGGTCGACACGCGGACGGCGACCGTCAATCTTGAACAGCAGGAGACGATCACCAAAGACAGCGTTACGATCAAGGTCAACGCCGTTCTGTGGTTTCGGATCGTTGAGGCGTCAAAGGCTATTTTGGAGGTCGTCGATTACAAACAGGCCGTATATCAATTTTCGGTCACGGCGCTGAGAAATATTATCGGCCAGCATTCGCTCGATGAGGTTCTAAAAGGACGCGAGGAGATCAATCGAACATTGCAGGAGATCGTCGATTCGACCACTGAGCCGTGGGGCATCAAGATCGAAATGGTCGAGATGAAAGACGTCGAAATTCCCGAGTCGATGCAGCGTGCGATGGCCCGCGAGGCCGAAGCTATCCGCGAAAAACGTGCCCGGATCGTCAAGGCCGAAGCCGAGCTCGAAGCCTCGATCAAGCTCACACAGGGTGCCAAACAGATGGAGGCAAGCCCGATTGCGCTCGAGCTCCGCCGTATGCAGATGCTCTCCGAGATCGGTATCGATAACAACACGACTACGATCGTTCTGATTCCGTCGGAATTTTCCGAAGCCGCCCGCGGTGTCGCGATGATGGGTAAGCTCAAAAAAGGCGAGTAGTGGGTTGCGGACTATTCAATAAATATCTCATCGACAAATATAAACGCTTCATCGCCCGCGCCCGGATGCCACGCCGGGATCTTGCCGAGGTTGTAGGCGTGAACGCGGACGTAGCGAGCCTTAGTGGGCGAGATCGTCTGCACATAATCGCGGATCTTGCTTTCCATATCCTCCGGTGCGATGTCGGTTTTGATGTCGGCGGCCTTTGTAAAATTGACGCCGTCCGATGAGGTTTCAAACTCAATATGCGTCGGCATCCAGATCCACGACCGGGCATTTTGCAAAAATCCGCCGCCGACCTTACTGATTGTCATTTCCTTTTGCAGATCAATGGTCGCAACAAAGTCTTGTCCCTGATAGCCCTGCCACTCTCCGCTTGCAAAATTCACCGTCCCGCGAATGCCGTCGATCAACCCTTCGTCACCGCCGCCCGTGTATTGACGGTTGTATTTTGACGCGATCGAGACAGTCCAATTGTTTGGCTTTTTGTAGAATGTCGCCTCGGATGTGAGACCGCCCTCGAATCTGTCTCGGCCGTCGCCAAAGTTTCCGTCGGAAGGAGGAATAACCTTCGCTGTGGTCAAAGCCTTAACGGTCGTAGTTTGATTTATCGTAAATGGACCCCTGTAAACATTCCACTTACCACCGATTGAGTAAAGGATTTCGTCACGGCGAACAGTCGCCTTCAGCTTTATTGTCGTCTGATCCTGAAAGACACGGCCGCCGCCTTCGATAATAGGAACGGCAATCGCTCTTTCGGCTCTTAACGACATCGGTTGGCTCACAAATGCTTCCTTTGCCGGACTATCAACCATTTCAAATTCCAGAACGCCTCCTTTCATCAGATCTTCGTGAGAAATGTACGAATTCTGGTAATTTTGTCCATTCAGTTTTGCCGACTTTATATAAAGGTTGTTCGATGAAACGTTTGGGGCCTTAATGATAAAAGATTTCCCGTTTTCGAGATTATATTCGACCTCTTTAAATAATGGCGTTCCGAAAGCGTAAACAGGCGAGCCGGGCGTGACCTCGTAAAAACCACTTGCGCTCAACACATACCATGCGGACATCTGGCCGCAGTCTTCGTTTCCAATCAGGCCGTCGGGTTCCGGTTTATAAAATTCGTCCATGATCTTGCGGACTAGCTTTTGAGTTTTCCAGGGCTGCCGAACGTAGTCGTATAGATAAGCGATGTGATGGGATGGTTCGTTTCCGTGCGCATATTGGCCGATCAGTCCGGTGATGTCAGGCTGGTCACGCCCGGCAAGCTTATCGTTTGTCGTAAAAAGTCCGTCAAGTTTCGCCGCGAATTTCTCTTCACCTCCATTCAATTCGATCAATCGCCCTATATCTTGGGGGACAAAAAACGAATACACCCAGCTATTGCCTTCGGTGAAATTGAACGTAACCTCATTTGGTGCAAACGGTTTTAGAAATCCTCCATTCTGTTTCGGCCGCATAAAGCCGGTTTCAGGATCAAAGAGATTTTCAAAATATCCGGCCCGGTAATCGAAGTGCTTGTACTCGGCTTGCTTGTCGTTTATGTACTTGTCATTCCAGACAGCTTCTACTCCCAGTCCTTTTATTTCATCTTGACGACGAACCCGCAAAACGTGAGCCATCTGTGCGATGCACCAGTCGTCGTAGGCATACTCAAGCGTCTTTGAGACCGATTCCTGTTCGTCTTCGGATGAGATGTAGCCGCGTTTTTTGTATGCGGCGAGGCCGAAGTGGTCGAGTTCGGCGGAGTGTTTGGCGGCGGCGTAGGCTTTTTCGTAGTCAAAGCCTTTGATGCCCTTTGCCATTGCATCGGCGATGACCGAAACGGCGTGGTAGCCGATCATCGTGTCGGTTTCTTCGCCCCAAAGCTCCCAAACGGGCAGCCGCCCGCCCTGCTCGTATTGGCGGATAAAGGTATTGATAAAATCGGCCGTCCGCTTTTGGTCGATAATCGTATAAAGCGGATGCGCGGCCCGAAATGTGTCCCAGAGCGAGAAAACGGTGTAATTGTCGCCCGGGTCAGAACCACCTGCGGTAGCGGGTGGTTTAACGCGGCGTTCCTTCTCTTTACCATTTGCTTGAGTGGTCGCAGCGTGGCCCTTACTTACGTGCGGGCTACTGACACTATGTATCTTTTTGTCATGACCCAAATACGACCCGTCAACATCCTGAAAAATATTCGGCTGGATCATCGTGTGATAAAGCGCCGTGTAAAACGTCGTCGTCTGCGCATCGGTTCCGCCCGAAACTTCGATCTTCGACAGTTCCTTGTTCCAAGCTGCTTTTGCATCCGCCCGAACCTTGTCAAAATCCCAGCCGGGCATTTCGGCAGCTAGATTCTTGCGGGCACCTTCAATGGAAACCGGAGAAAGAGCAACCTTAAGGATGATTTGTCGATTTCGTGGCCTCCCGAAAGGCACGGCCATCCGTATATGTTCCCCCAAAACGTTGTCGATCCACGATTGGCTTATTACGTTGTGAACCGTTGGGTACGTGTACTCGTCGTACCAAAACGGCGCGGCAAAAGGCTCGGAAAACTCCGCAACAAAATAGATAATCTGATCTTTCGCCCAAGAACTTGATCTTCGATAGCCCTCAATGCGATTGCCCTTTACGTGAATCTCCGACATCAGAGTCTTGTCCCGCCAAGTCAGGTCTAGAGTAATTTTCGCATCCGCTCCGTTTGGAAACGTATACCGATGTACGCCCACGCGCGGTGTCGCAGTCACCTCGGCGAAGATGCCGTCATCATCAAGCTTCACCGAGTAATATCCCGGCTCGGCTTTCTCATTTGCATGTGAGAATTTTGAAGCGTAACCATTTACGGATTTATCGCCCTCTTTCGCAAAAAATTGCGGCTCGCCGACCGTCGGCATGAACAAAATATCGCAATAATCCGGTATGCCCGTGCCGCTGAGGTGCGTGTGCGAAAAGCCGTAGATGATGTCGTCGGAGTAGTGATAGCCCGAACTGCCGTCCCAATTGTCCGTCCGCGTGTCGGGCGAGAGCTGCACCATCCCAAACGGCATCGTCGCCCCCGGAAATGTATGCCCATGCCCGCCGGTTCCGATAAACGGGTTGACCCAACGAGTGAAATCGCGCGTTTGCCCTGTAACCGTGATCGCCAGCAAAAGAATTGCACCACAGAGACACAGAGACGCGGAGAATGACAATTGACCTATTTTGCCTTTTGCCTTTTTACTTTTTACGTCTGATCTGTCTTTATCTGTATTCATCTGTGGCTAACTTCCTCTCTTAATGCACCAACTCCCCGCCGCCAATATTGCGCCAATTTTGCCCTTTGATCGCCCAGCGGACACGAAAGACTGACGGGCCGCCGTTACTCGCAAAGCGCATGCCGATCTTGTGTAATCCGCCTTTGAGCGGCAATACATTCTGTTGCACCAAAACGTCTCTCATATGCATAGCAAAACTGTTCACGACTTCAATTCCGTCAATATAAATCGCCGCATCACGACTCGATTCAACCTGAAATTCGTACATTCCATCACTCGGCACATTCAGGTAACCATCAAACGATACAGAGAAAGGGAGTTTCAGATCGTATATTTTGGCAAATTGCTGAAGTCCTATCATTTTTGTCTCACCGCTCGCGACAAGTGGGTTTCCCTCGCCCGGTGAAAGCATCGAGAAACCAAAGGTTACGCCAGGACGTTTGTCGGCCATCGCCGGGGCGGGTTCTAGGTACTCACGCCGCAGGTAAGTTGCAGTGTAAACTGAACTCTTACGGCCGCTCGGCAAAATAATGATAGTTTTCACGTCCACGCGCCCGTTTTGCTTGACATCAAGATCGAACGCTTTGTCGTATTGCTTTGCACCAACACTTGGATTCGAACCGTCGATCGTGTAATAGATCTTTGCGTCTTCGAGACCTGAGCCGAGATCTACATGTGCCGTGTCGTTGGCTCCGAGAACCGTGTTCTTAAGACCCGTTGGTTCGGGAATTCGGTAATTCACGTTCTGTTTATCGAGCCGTGGAAAATGAGCTGCGAGACGCTTTGAAAAGTCTCCGTAATTCTTATTTTCCGGCGTTGACCACAACGATTCGGCTAAGGCCAACATTCGCGGAAAAGCCATGTACTCAACCTTTTCTGGCGTTTGCATATACTCGGTCCAGACGTTTCCCTGACCGCCTATAATATATTTTGCCTCATCAGACGTAAGCTCTTTTGGCACGGGATTGAAGCCGTAAACTTTTTCGAGCGTTAAGTAATTGCCGATATTTATCGGCTCGTACGCCGGGTCGCCCTGGCCGTAATCGAAATAGACATAATCGGCCGGCGTCATAATCACGTCATGCTTTGCCTTGGCCGCCTCGACACCGCCTTTGATGCCGCGCCAGCTCATCACCGTAGCATTTGGCGCAAGGCCGCCCTCGAGAATTTCGTCCCAGCCGATGATCTTTTTGCCCTTTGAGTTAATAAACTTTTCCATCCGGCGGATAAAATAGCTCTGCACCTCGTGCTCGTCTTTGAGGCCTTCGCGCACCATTAGTTCCTTAACTTCCGGCGACTCTTTCCACATGTCCTTGAGCACCTCGTCACCACCGATGTGGATATAGGGCGAATCGGGGAAGAGGCCGATGACCTCGGTCAAAACATCTTCGAGAAAACTAAAAGTCCTTTCGGTCGGGCAGTAAACTTCCTTAAAAATGCCCCACGTCGTCTGCACTTTATATTTATAATCAGCTTTGCAGCCAAGCTCGGGATACGCCGCAAGCGCCGCAGACGAATGACCGGGTAGCTCGATCTCAGGAACAACGGTTATGTATCTCGCTTTTGCGTAAGCCACAACATCCTTGATCTGCTCCTGCGTGTAAAATCCCTCGTGCGCCACGCCGTCGCCGATGTACGGCTGGAGATTTTTATCTTTCACAGTCTCGGGCCGTTTCGACCCAATCTCCGTCAATTTCGGATATTTCTTGATCTCGATCCGCCAGCCCTGATCCTCGGTCAGATGCCAGTGAAAATAATTAAATTTGTATTGCGACATCAGGTCGATGTATTTCTTAACAAACTCAACCGGCATAAAATGCCGCCCGACATCGAGATGCATCCCGCGATACGAGAAGCGAGGGCGGTCAAAGATATCCAGAGCAGGAATTGTGGCGACACTTTTTAACTCAACGGGTAATATTTGGACCAATGTCTGTATCGCATAGAACATCTCAGCTTCTTTACCTGCGATGCTAATATATTCAGGGGAAACCGATAGTAAATATAAATCTCCCGCAATTGGCCGATTCCCTGAGAGCCTCGACTCAATGACAATTGAATTCTTTCGCTGGATCTTATTGGTAACCGACAATCTAAATCCGTAATTCCGCACTAGAATATCGTTTAATATACCAGCCGTCTTCACGCCTGCTTCATCAGTTGCCACGATCTTTGTTTTGCGGCTAAATCTGAATTTACCGTCTCCCCGCTTGACTGATTGCGGCTTCGGAATAATATTGATCTCGTCAGTTTGAGCAGACACAATGCAAGAAAAAAGCAGACAAAACGCGGCGGCAAAAAGCGTATATTTCATTGTTTAATGACCGGAGCGGCGATGGTTTCGAACTTGGCTCCAATCATAACAAATCCAGAAATTCTTTCAATTCGGCTGGCATTTCCTGTGTGAATTCCATTCGCTCGTGAGTGATTGGGTGCGTAAATGAAAGCTTTTCGGCATGGAGAAAAAAGCGTCCCAGTGAGCGGATGGCGTTGCGGGTGTTGGTGTCAGCGACGGTATTGTCGCGGCCCTCGTTGTAGATCTCGTCGCCCACCACCGGACAATTGATGTAGCCCATGTGGACGCGAATCTGATGTGTTCGACCGGTCTTGATCTCGACGTCGAGCAGCGTGAATTTATCGTATCGCTTGCGGACCTTCCACAGTGAGAGAGCACTGCGACCGTGCGTCGCGACCTTCATTCTCAGACGGTTGTGCTTGTTGCGGCCGATCGGCGCCTCGATCTTTCCCATGTTTTGGTCTGGCGAGCCGTGGACAAGAGCAATGTATGATTTGTAAACGCTCCGCTCGCGAAACTGTTCCGACAATGCCTCGTGTACTTCGTCGTTTTTCGCCACGACGATCAGTCCGGACGTGTCTTTGTCGAGACGGTGGACGATTCCTATCCTGTCAGAAGGTGCAGAAGCCTGACCGTTAGGAAGGACGTAACTCTCAAGTTGCGTGTCACGCCCTTGCTCACGCGCGGGCTTCTGCATTTGAACTGACCCAAAGTGATATGCAATCGCGTTTGCCAGTGTTCCGCTCTGCACTCCAGCTCCCGGATGGACGACCATCCCGGCGGGCTTGTTTATGACGGCGAGAAATTCGTCCTCGTAGACTATATCCAACGTAATATTTTCGGGCTCAAATCGGGCAACCGCCAGCTCGACCAGGTCGACCTCTATCTCGTCGCCCGCGTGAATCCTGTACGACGGCTTGGCTTTCGCTTCGTTTACGAGAACATCCTCATCCTCGATAAGGCGTTGAAGACGCGATCGCGACCAGCCTTCGATCCTTTCGGCAAGATATGCGTCGAGGCGTTTTCCGGCTTCGGTCTGCTCTACCACAAAACTATTCGGTGTGTCGGACGAAATTTGGGCGGTCTTTGTATCTTGTATTTCGATCAATTGATATCCTTGATGGTATTAGCTTTGCGCAGACGCACGATCATAAAAATTATCGAACCGGCGGCAACCAGGAGACTGATCCCCTGCGAAGTAGAAAGGCCTGTAAGTGTCGTAAAGCCAAACAGATCGCCGCGCGGGTCGTCGCGTATAAATTCGATCGAAAATCTGACGATCGAATAGATGATGCCGTACGCGATCAGTATCTGACCGTCAAATTTCTTGTGCCGGTGCAGGTAAAATAAAAACGCAAAAACCGCCAGCATTATGAATGATTCATAAAGCTGCGTCGGGTGCAGGTGCAGTTCGCCGCCGTCGGGGCCGATGATTGGGACGCCCGTGTATTCATGTCCAATCTCGGTAAAATGCACGCCCCACGGCAAAGTTGTCGGTTTGCCCCAGCAGCAGCCAGCCGAAAAACAGCCCTGCCGCCCAAACGCCTGGCCGAGAGCCACGCCCGGCGCGAATGCGTCA
Source organism: Chloracidobacterium sp. (assembly GCA_043739565.1). Classification (GTDB taxonomy): domain Bacteria; phylum Acidobacteriota; class Blastocatellia; order Pyrinomonadales; family Pyrinomonadaceae; genus OLB17. Next base: position 5,403 of record JAYUDV010000059.1, on the reverse strand, counting down.
GCAACTTTCCAAAACGGCAGCTTGTAGAGCCGCACTAAAATGACTACGGCGAGAAACCCGCCAATCAATCCACCATAAAAAACACCGCCGGAACGCAGGAAATCAAGGGTGAAAACCTGGACGTCTGGTTCGAGCACCAGCATCAGCAATTTAGAGCCGACGAGGCCGCCAACCAAAACCCACAATCCAAGATCGTAAATGCGTTCGCGCGGCAGGCCGTCGCGGGCCCCAAGACGCGACGCGACAAAAAGCGCGAGCAACATGCCAACCGCGAGAAAAATGCCGTATGTCGTGATCGGGAAATTGCCGATGCGGAAAAGTTCAGGATACATCTTTTTAGAATTGAGAAATCAGAAATCAGAAATCCGAATCATACTATTTGCTAACAATATCATTCCTGATCTTTTGCATATAGCTACTGAGCATTTTGCTTACCTCTTCTAAATTGCCTCGCATATCGCCTGTATCGCCATAATTAAGGTCTTTCGAAAGCCGTAGGTAGTAACGGCATTCTTCTAACGATCCTTGAGCGATATTATAAAATCTTAGCTTATCCGGTCTGTTTACCTTCCTAAATCCCTCTGCAAAATTTGCTGGAATGGAAACTGCTGCGCGGCGAAGTTGAGAAGTTAAACCGAAAAGCTCGTGTTTTGGAAAATTTTCGGTCAAGCGATAGACGTCCAACACAAACTGATGGGCTTTCTTCCAAATCTCAACATCTTCAAAACTTCTTGCGTACATTTGATCAGGTAACTGTTTCGGTGTTCTGATTCCTGTCTTCTGTGTGCCGTTTCTGATTTCTGATTTCTGACTTCTGATTTCTCTTAGAAAAAAACATATCAATAACGAGCAACCCGGCTCCGATGCAGATCGCTGCGTCGGCTACGTTAAATGTCGGGTAATGCCACGAACCAAACTGCACATCGACGAAATCGACGACAAAGCCAAGCCGGATGCGGTCGGTCACATTTCCGGCAATTCCGGCGAGCAACAACGAGAGTGCTCCTAAAATCCGGTCATCAGTTCGCGGCGTCCGCCAAAAGAAATAAAGCACCAAGGTGGCCGCGATAAACGCCACCGCCGACAGTCCCCAACGTCCGGCATCGCCGCCCTCATCAAGCATCGAAAATGCGACACCCGTATTCTTGGCGTACGCAAAATTTAGAAAACCAGAGATCACCGACTTGTCACCTTCGAAATGCAGGGTCCGCGTCGCCCAGGCCTTAGTGGTCTGGTCGATCAGAAAAACGCCGCCGGCGATGGCGAGGTAGCCCAGCTTCCAAATTAGATCTTTCTTAGTCAATTCCTTCACGTGATGCCTTCGTAACGGCCTTAAGTAATTCCAAAAACTTTGGACGAACATAACCATCGAGGAGCTCGGCAAATGTCTCGGTAAGATTCTTGATTTTAATTAGTTCCTGAACATCGGCGAGGTCCTTCAGCCTATGTGGCGCCGTCATGCCCGACGCTAGTTTAAGTTCAATCAGTTTTTCAAGAGTTAGGGTCTTAACACCGTCGATGACCACTATAAAATCGGCGGGTTCCGGAAAAACTACCGGCTTTGGCAAACCATCCCCCGGAAACTCGCCGGTCGTAATTATCTCAACTGGAATGTTGTCGCTGGTCTTAAATTTTTTTCGCGCCCCCTCAAATCCCGGACGATAGCCTAAACCAACCAGTCTGTCGCGAAAACGCTCCAATCCTTCTGTTGTCATCAATAGATCGATATCCTCGGTAAACCGGCGGTAACCGTGACGGTTAAGAGCGATCGCGCCTATCGCCGCATAATCTATATGTTCTCGATCAAGATCGGCCACGATTTTGTGTAAAGCCTTATTAAGCATACCTTTACCCCGAAAGAATTTTAGCCCTTCGCCGTAGGTGGCGTCGGGTGATAATAACAATGATTGGAAATCGACAGCCATCTAAGTGCTAGTATACGCCGAAGTATGGTTTAAATACGCGATGATTCGATAATCTCTCCGAGAGCATCGTTACACCGCTCACACACGGTCGGGTATTCTGTAAATTCCCCGACACGGGTCGAATAATTCCAGCACCGCTCACATTTTTGGCCGTCGGCTTTTTCAATTTCGACCGCAAAAGCTTCACCCTCGTGGACTTCGACCTGCGAGACGATAAATATGTACCGCAGTTGCTCGTAATAATCGAGCAATAGCCGCGTGGTCGCTGCGTCCGTGGTCAAAATAACTTTGGCCTCGAGCGACGAACCGATCTGCTTGGCATTACGGGTAGTCTCCAATGCTTTAAGCACGTCGTCACGGATCAGGAATATTCGCTCCCAGTGATCCATCAGACCTGAATTGTCCACATCGGCAATCGCCGGAAATTCAGCGATATGCACCGAAGCCGCTCTATCGCCCGGAAGATTTTCCCACGCTTCATCCGCCGTGAAAACAAGAATAGGCGATAACAAACCGCAAAGCGTCTCCGCTATCCTGTAAAGGGCGGTCTGGGCCGAACGCCGCTCCAGAAATTTTGGAGCGAGGATGTAGAGACGATCCTTGATGATGTCAAAATATCGGGCCGACAGCGTAACCGTGCAGAAGCTGTAGATCGCCTGGTACGCCGCCTGAAAATCATATTCCGTGTAACTTTTCAAGACCTTTGCCGAAATCTCATCGAGATTGGCAATCGCCCACAGGTCGATCTCCTGCATGTGATTCGCTGAAACGGTATCGGTTATCGGATCGAAATTTGCGAGATTGCCGAGCGCATATCTGAGCGTATTTCTAAACTTGCGATACGCATCCATCACGCGTTCGAGTATCTCGTCCGAGCATCTGACATCCTCGGTGTAATCAACCGCCGCAGCCCAGAGACGCAACACGTCGGCTCCGGATTTATCGATAATCTCTTGTGGAGCGGTAACATTGCCGATCGATTTGCTCTGCTTTTTGCCTTCGCCATCGACGACCCACCCGTGCGTTATAATGCGTTTATACGGTGCGATGTCGTGAGCTGCGAGGCCGCACATCAGGCTCGAATTAAACCATCCGCGAAACTGATCGCCGCCCTCAAGATAGACATCCGCCGGAAACCGAAGCGTGTCCCCTCGTGTTTCAAGCACCGCGACGCAGCTCGAACCCGAATCAAACCAAACATCCAGAATATCCGTCTCTTTGCGAAAATCGGCTCCGCCGCATTTGCCGCACCTATAGCCATCCGGCAAAAGCTCGTGTTCGGGCCGCGCGTACCAGGCGTCGGCTGTCTCTTTGGCAAATATGTCGGCGACGTGATTGACGATAGCGGGATCGGCGACCGCTTCGTCGCAAGCCTGACAGTAAAAAACCGGGATCGGCACACCCCACGAACGCTGACGCGAAACGCACCAGTCGGGACGGCCTTCGAACATATTCCGCATTCGGCCCTCGCCCCACGCCGGATGCCATTCAACCGTAACTATCTCGTCTAAAGCCTTTGTCCTCAGCGATTGCGTGCCGTCCACAGACTCATCCATCGAAATAAACCACTGCGGCGTAGCACGAAAAATAACCGGATTCTTGCACCGCCAGCAGTGCGGGTAGCGGTGGTTGTAATCCTCGACATTTAACAACGCTCCGCTCTCACGCATGAATTCGACGATCTTTGGATTTGCCTCAAAAACACTTAGACCCGCAAAATGTTCTACCTCGCCGGTAAACCTACCCGCCGCATCGACCGGCGCGTAAACTGCGAGCCCGTATTTTTTACCGATCGCAAAATCGTCCGCGCCGTGACCGGGAGCCGTGTGGACGCAGCCGGTACCGGATTTTCCGGCTGATTTTTTTTCAAACCGCACGTCCAGCTCGACCTCAGCGTCAGCCTCGCCAAGCGTAACGTGATCGCCGTTCATGATGAGTGATGTGCGGTCGAGCCAGGCGTGACGGGCCTCGAGACGGTCGAGTTTTGATCCCTTGAACCGGGCAAGTTCCTCGAATTCGCCTAAACCGCTGGTTTCCGCAAACGCAGTACTCAATTCCGACGCGACAATATAGACGTCGTCCCTAGTAAGGGTGACGCCTTTAGGCGTTTCTTCGGAGGAAGAGGAACGGCTGAAGCCGTCACTCTTACTTCGAATAGCCGAATAATCAAAATCCGGGTGAACCGTGATCCCGAGATTGGCGGGCAGCGTCCATGGCGTCGTCGTCCAGATAACGACAAAGACGTTTTTTCCCGCGAGCGCCGGATCGATCAAAGCCGGATCGGACTTCATCGGAAATTTCACATAAACTGACGGCGACGTGTGTTCGCGGTACTCGACCTCGGCCTCGGCAAGCGCCGTCTGGTCGTGGATGCACCAATAGACGGGACGCAGGCCTTTGTAAACGTAGCCGCGCTCGAGAAACTTACCAAATAATCGCGCCGTCGACGACTCGTATTCCGGCGACATTGTAAGATATGGATTTTTCCACTCGCCGAGGATGCCAAGCCGTTGAAAATCGCGTGTCTGATTATTCATCGCCGTCGATGCGTGCTCACGACAGATGCGGCGAAATGTCGCCACCGGCAGATCGTTTTTATTCTTGCCCTTTTCGGCAAGCTTTTTCTCCACGATGGTCTCAATCGGCAGCCCGTGACAGTCGTAACCCGGCACATACGGCGCGTCAAAACCCATCATCGAACGCGTTTTAACAACGAAATCCTTGAGTATCTTATTGAGCGCGGTACCGATATGAATGTCGGCGTTTGCATACGGTGGGCCGTCATGGAGTATAAATTTATCGCGGCCGCGTCGCGCCTCGCCAATCTTTTCGTATAAACCCATCTCCGTCCATTTCTTCAGACGCGCGGGCTCGCTCTGGCCCAGATTCGCCTTTTGAGCAAAATCGGTCCGGGGGAGATTAACTGTTTTCTTTAAGTCGATTGGTTCTGTCATTTCCGTATAAAGTCTAGATATTACCACGCTCAATCGTGGGTAAAGAAGTATTAGAACAGGATAGTAGTGTCCTAACCTTGTGGTGCTAATATGAGTTTGCGGTAAAACGAGCTACTTTAAACTTTAAAAAGACTCTAATTAATAATGAACAAATTCACCGTCTCATCCTCAATTACGCTACTGATTGTTCTATCAATGATTTGTCAAATATCCGCTCAATCCGTCATAAAAAGTAAACGATCAGATAAAAGTATCGAGCAGTCATCGTACGCGGAGCAGCCGATGAACCTCGAAACTCCTACGGGCATTTTATACGGCACGCTGCTGATCCCTAAATCAAAGACGGCCGCCCCGGTCGTGCTCATTATTTCCGGTTCGGGTCCGACTGACCGTAACGGAAACTCTCCGTTGCTCAGCGGCCCAAATAATAGAGTTCTTTGAAAAACCTCCGACTATTTTACAAAGGAAATAGTAAAATAGGGAGCATGAAAAGCAAACAGTTAAGTTTGATGGATGCGGTACTG
>JAYUDV010000058.1:0-2431 GCA_043739565.1 Chloracidobacterium sp. | reverse complement strand
AGCGAAAACGCTTTGCCGCGCCCTTGTGTGTTTTTAGTTTTGGCATAACTTCATCTCTCCTATCTCGTTGCTATAACTGTCAAAAAATCTCGTCGTCGCCCTTTGGCTCGGGCTTTGGACCCGCCTTTGGCTTCGCCGCCGCTTTCTTGGCGGCTGGCTTTTTCTCTTCAGCCGCCGGTTCCTCTGTTTTGTGAACCTTATCCATGGCCTGTTTCTTATCGGCGACCTTGGCCTTTTTCGGATTGAAAATCGTGAACATCTGGTAGCCTTCCATCTTTGGATAAACCTCTACATCCGCTAGATCAGCTAGATCTTCGGTCAGTTTCCTTAGAATTTTATTTCCCAATTCACGGTGGCTCATCTCGCGTCCGCGAAACGCAATGGCCGCCCTTACCTTATCGCCGTCGTCGAGCCATTGCCGAGCGTGTTCCATACGATAGTTGTAGTCGTGGTCGTCCGTACCGGGCCGAAACTTGATCTCCTTGACCTGTACCGTGACCTGCTTTTTCTTGGCCTCATGAGCCTTTTTCTTTTGCTCATAGAGAAACTTGCCATAGTCGATCATTTTGCAGACCGGCGGCTGGGCTTTCGGGGCGATCTCGACGAGGTCGATGCCGCGATTGCGCGCTTCCTGGATCGCATCGCGCGTGTCCATAACGCCAAAAAGCTCGCCGTCCTCTGTTACAACTCTTACCGACGGTACGCGTATGCGTTCGTTCGTGCGGTGCAGCGGCTCACGAAACCGCGGCTTAAATCTATTTCCACCAAATCTTCTTGCGATAAATGCCTCCCTTTATAATTGGCCCTGAAGTTAGAGACTGCGGCTCGCTTTCTCGGCCGCGATCTTCTCCTTAAATTCCGCGAGCGTCATCGCACCGATGTCGCCCTGCTTCCTCTCGCGAACGGCCACCGTGCCGTCCTCTAATTCCTTATCGCCCAAAACGAGCATATACGGAATCTTCTGCATCTGTGCGTCTCGTATCTTCGCACCGATTTTATCAGAAATCGTGTTCGATTCCACTCTGAAACCGGCGGCTCGCAATTCAGCAGCGACCTGATTCGCATAATCATTGATCCGATCTGTGATCGGCAGAACGATTACCTGCACCGGAGCGAGCCACAGCGGGAATGCACCCGCGTAATGCTCGATCAACACGCCGAAGAACCGCTCGATCGAACCGAACAACGCCCGGTGGATCATGATCGGCCGGTGTTTTTGGTTATCATCGCCCGTATATTCAAGCTCAAAACGCTCCGGCAGGTTGAAATCAAGCTGAATGGTGCCAAGCTGCCAAACCCGGCCTATGGCATCTTCGATTTTAATATCGATTTTCGGACCGTAAAACGCCGCCTCACCCTCGATACGCTCGTACGAGATCTCACGCTGTTTCAGCGCACTCGCAAGCTGTGCTTCGGCGGCGACCCAATCTTCGTCCGCGCCTAGATAACCCTTGTTTTCTGCATTGCCCCGAACAGAAAGCTCGAATTTAACTTTATCGAATCCGTAGGTCTCAAAAACCTTGATCGCAAAATCAAGACAATCTGCAACCTCAACATGAACCTGATCCGGCCGTACAAAAAGATGTGCGTCATCAACCGAAAATCCGCGGACACGCATCAGGCCGTGGAGCGTCCCGCTCAGCTCGGCACGATAAACGGTGCCCATTTCCGAGTAACGCTGCGGCAGATCACGGTACGATTTGGGCGAAGCCTTGTAAATTCCGATGTGGAACGGGCAATTCATCGGCTTGAGCCGGTATTCCTCATCTTCGATGCTCGTCGGAGCGTACATCGAATCCGCGTAGTTGCCTTCATGACCGCTCGTTACCCAGAGCTGACGCTTTGCGATATGCGGTGTAAATACAAAGCTATACCCACGCTTTTCCAGCTCTTCCCGTAGAAGACGCTCCATTTCCATGCGGACAATCCCGCCTTTCGGATGCCATAGGATCAGGCCCTGACCGTAATCCTCGGAGATGGAAAAAAGATCGAGCTCACGCCCAAGCTTGCGGTGATCGCGTTTCTCGGCTTCCTCACGCTGCTTGAGCCACGCGTCGAGTTCCTCCTGCTTGGCAAACGCCGTTCCGTAGATGCGCTGCATTTGCTCGCGTTCGGCGTCGCCCTTCCAGTAAGCGCCGGACAGGGCAAGTAGCTTGAACGCCTGCAATTTGCCCGTATGCGGAACGTGCGGGCCGAGGCAAAAGTCTATAAAAGGCGAATTGTCGATGTGATAGATGCTGGCGTTGTCAATCGCTTTTTCCTCGATCAACTCGCATTTGAGCGGTTCGTCGCGGCCCTTAAAAAGTTCGAGGATCGCAGCCTTATCTACGATCTCGCGACGGTAGACCAGATTCTGCTTGGCCATCCCTTTCATCCGCTTTTCGATGACGGGCAGGTCAGCCTCGGTAAGTGCGCGCGGAGCGATAACGTC
>JAYUDV010000057.1:0-6427 GCA_043739565.1 Chloracidobacterium sp. | reverse complement strand
CGCCGGTCGAACTTGATTCAAAAGCCATCGACGACCAGGGCCGTGAAAAGGACAGCGATATGCTGCTCGCCGCGTCGTTCGTGATCGGCCTCATGATTTACATAACGCTCGCGATCTACGGCCAGGTGATAATGGGTGCCGTTGTTGAGGAAAAAGAAACCCGCATCGCGGAGATACTGTTCTCTTCGGCGCGGCCGTTCGAATTGATGCTCGGCAAGCTGGTCGGAGTTGGGCTCGCCGGTCTGACACAATTGAGTATTTGGGTTGCCTCGATCGTCGCATTGCTCGCGTTTATCGCGGTTCAATCGGACCTTTTGCCAATGTTTGCCGGGCTGCCGCACATTACACCGCTGATGGTGTTCTATTTTCTCTTATTTTTTCTACTCGGATACTTTGTTTATGCATCGATTTTTGCGTTGATCGGCTCTATGGTCACAACCGTGCAGGAAGGTGGGCAATTTGCGTTTCCGCCCATAATGATAATGCTGATCGGATTTTATTTCAGCTTTGCGGTGATACGCGATCCCAATTCGAGGCTGTCGTTTTGGGTGTCGATATCGCCATTCTTCGCTCCAATCACGATGCCGGTCAGAATACTCGCGGAAACGCCGCCGTTCTGGCAGATCGCCCTTTCGGTTGGGATCAACGCCGTGACCATTGCCGGCTTGGTCTGGCTCGCATCGCGTGTCTATCGCGTCGGGATGCTGATGTACGGCAAACGGGCGACGATACCGGAGGTTTGGAAGTGGATCAGGCAAACATAGTGGAATCTGAAAGCGAAGCATACACTTGTGATTTTCCGGGACGTGTAGTAAACCTACTTACCGGGTAGTCGAGGTCTTTTCAAAAAAAAAGGAGAAATTATATGATCGGACAACTTATTGGCGGCCTAATAGTTGGCGTTATTGCCAGACTGATTTTGCCAGGCAAAGAAGCGTTTCCAGATGGTATTGTGGGGTGGCTTTTGACAGCGGTTCTGGGAATAGCCGGGGCCTTCGTCGGAGGATTTATTGCCAGGTCTTTATGGGCAACAGATAGTTATGCCGCCGGCTGGATTATGTCGATTCTCGGAGCGCTGTTTTTATTAATTATAATGCGAATGATCTTCGGACAGAAAGGGTCGGTTTAACAAAGCGGGAATCGAATTTTAAGTACGAATATCGCGACCAAGTTTTTCAAGCTTTGTCGGGCGTTTAGTCGTATTCCTCTAGGCATTATAAAGGCCTCGCTCTCCAAAGCGAGGCCTTTCAAGTTGAGATCCAAGATGCCAGGATTCTAGCGGGTCGGCACCGAAATATTTACGTCCAAATCCTTCTTTTGCTTGCCGCTTAAAATTCCGCTGTAATACAACGCTCCCATGATCATGCCCACAATAATTATTAACGCAATCGCCCAGATCGCATTGCTTCCGGTTCCCTCACCTTCTGACATAACCCATTTTCTCCTGTGCCGACTGATTTCACCGTAACGGTAACCTGACCGCCGCCAAGAGTATGTACGATAGGGAACAATTGAACGAAGAATATCGCCTTACTTTTCCTGATCCGGCGGCGGTGGATCTTGATCCGGCGGGAGCTCCATTTTCACCAGACCATCGAAAGCCACGTTATAAGCGACGCCTTTGACTGGAACCGACATATCGTCCTCTGATTTTCCCTCAGAGTTTGCGATTCCAACGCTGGCGAAATAGCATGAGGCTCCGTGGTTTGCGGCGTGTCGGACAAGGCGTTGAAACACTTCTTCGCCTTCGATGCGACCGCGCCCCGGGTACATAGCGGTCCGTATGACGAAAAAGCCCGCTTCACCATTCTTATGAGCAACGATCTGCGGTTGGTTTGCGCGATCGGCAAACACGTCCGTCGATTCGATCAGCCATTCGGCCTTTTGGAGCTGCTTAAAGACGATCTCTACCCCGAAAGCGTGGATATCCTCCTCAGTCATTAATTCAGGTTCTGCCATTGAATCTATTTTACTTTTCAAAACAGGACGATACAAAAGAGTCCCAGATGATATGTTATTCTCCAAATATGGACATCACTGATATCAGACGGGCCGAGGAGAGGATTCGGCCGTATATCAAGCGAACGCCGCTTGAATTAAGCAAAACTTTGAGCGATCGGCTCGAAGCGCGGATTTTCGTCAAATATGAGTTGTTTCAAAAGACCGGGGCCTTTAAGGCGCGCGGTGCTTTTAACAAGATGCTGAGTATGACCGACGACGAACGAGCCAATGGGGTTGTGGCTGTAAGCGGCGGTAATCATGCTCAAGCCGTTGCTTATGCGTCGAGTGTATTGGGCGTTGACGCCGTCATTCTAATGCCTCAAACGACCCCGCAAAACTACGTCGAAGCGACCCGAGGATACGGTGCGACAGTTGAATTGCTGCCGACTATTGCCGACGCATTTGAAAGGATCATACCTTATCAGGCCGAGGGCCGTGTTTTCATTCATCCGTTCGACGATCCTTTGGTTATGGCGGGGCAGGGAACCGTCGGGCTGGAGATCATGGAAGACGTTCCCGATGCGACCGATATTATCCTCAGCATCGGCGGTGGCGGGCTGGCCGGAGGGGTTTCAACCGCTGTTAAAGCGATCAATCCCGAAATCAAGGTTTGGGGAGTAGAAACGATCGGAGCCGATGCGATGTCGCGGGCGCTTGCGGCCGGGCACCCGGTCGAAATGCCCGCGATCACATCGATTGCCAAAACGCTCGGGGCCCCGCATGTTTCTGATGCAACACTTGCCCTCACTCAAAAGAATCTGCAAAGCGTGACGCTTGTGACTGACGCCGAGGCCGTAGAGGCCCTGCAATTTATTGCCGAACGCCTCAAAGTCTTAACCGAACCATCGGCCTCGTGTACGCTCGCCGCAGCGGAAAAATTGCGAGGGAATTTTACGCCCGAAAGTAAAGTGGTCCTAATTCTTTGCGGCGGTAATCTATCGATCGCGGACCTGTGCGGTTACATCGTTTAGACGCAAACCTATCCGATCGGCTGTAGCAAGGCGTCCCGATTATTCCTCGTGGGCAAAAAACTTCTCGGCCTCGCTCTCAGTTTCCTCTGGGCTCATTTCCTTAGTAAGTTGATTGATTCCCCATTCGTGGCCGTACGGATCGACAAATTTTCCGTACCGCGCACCCCAGAACATATCCTGCACCGGCATTAACACACGGGCGTCGCGAGCGACGGCGCGTTCCATCAACGCATCGGCATCATCGACCATCAGCGTGATGCGGACGCATGTGCCGCCCAATGTTTGCGGTGTTTTGCAAGTGCCGCCCTCGGTTTCGGTAAATTCGTCGGAGACGAACAGTTTGTGTCCGCCGAGCAGGATTTCACCGTGCATCAGACGCTTGCCGTCGGGTGCCGTCATATTGTGGCCGTCAATCGCGCCAAATACTGCTTTGTAAAATTCGAGGGCCGCAAAGCCATCGCTGACAATTAAATGGGGTATAAACTGGTCGTTATTCATCATTTTTACTTCCTACCAATGCTGAAGATGCTAACACAAAGTTTCAAAAATTACGGAGCAACTTCAAACCTGATTGCATGTTTCGTAAGGTTCTAGGCGATGGTTGCGATGAGCACGTATAAGTTAATCCTAAGTCAGTTTTTAATGATTCGGGATGGAATATGACTTTTTATAGTTGCAACTATTCCGTAAAAAGTGCATCGTAGTACTCGTAGTCCTTCTCTTGCACCGCTTGCGGTGCGCTCGTCAAGAACGGTTTTTGGATAGGTTTGAGAGCAGGTTATTTATTAATTACAGAAGTCGCTCTTGATTTTTTGAGCATCCGAAACCGATTCTTCGTCGCATACCGTTTTTCTACGAAGTCATTCGATTCGACACTTCTTATAACATTCCCCAAAGGGAAAAGGTACAAATTTTATGTCAACGAAACTTTACGTAGGAAATCTCTCCTTCAGCACAACAACTCAGGATCTCGAAACAATGTTTGGAGAATTGGGCACCGTTCAGTCGGCCAATCTCATCGAAGACCGCGAAACCGGCCGCTCACGCGGATTTGGATTCGTCGAAATGTCCAGTAGCGAAGAAGCACAGAATGCTATCTCCAGCTTGAACGGCAAGGAAGTAGACGGACGGGCTCTGACAGTCAACGAAGCTAAACCGCGCGAAGATCGCGGCGGCAGCGGCGGTGGTGGTGGCGGTCGTGGTGGTAACCGCGGCGGTGGTGGCGGCTATGGCGGCGGCGGTTCACGCTATTAATAACAGAACGCTTCAATTGTAGCGACTCTTGAATTAAGCCTCCGGCTAAAAGTTTAGCCGGGGGCATTATCTGTTTTCCGGGAGCTCCGGTTAACCATCAAAGCAGTATCGATTTATATGAAAGAAGAATTAATCGAAATGGGCGGCGTTGTGGTCGACAAACAGCCAAACGCATTTTTCAAAGTACAAATTAATGACACCGATCACATGGTGCTTGCCACCATCTCAGGCCGAATGCGGCGAAACCGGATCCGTATCTTGATGGGTGACCGGGTGGACATTGAACTCTCACCATACGATCTGACAAAAGGCCGGATAACGTACCGCCACAAATAGATCGCCGGGAGCGTCGTCGAGAGAAGTTAACGTTTACTCTTTCCTCGATACTGCGGCTAATGCGAAAAATCTGGCTGTCCGGATAGCGAACCTACATTTCGCGAATATTACACTCCATTCTACGCTCCCAACAAAGCTAGAAATCCCAACATCGGTGACAGTCCGCGTGCAAACATATTTAATACTCATGGCTTTTTCACCATTGGCGTTGTTTTTGGAAAAACGACGTCCTTTGCGCTGACCGTTGGACGCGAACGCGGCGACTCAGCTCCGATCGGCACGATCCACAACTCGTGCGAAATTTCCTGGCGGTATCCGCCGTCGATAGTTACAAGCCGTTGGCTTGGTGATCCGGCCTTTAGCAAATAAGCCCTGATCCGTTTGAGGTCAATATTTGCCTGACCCCGAGGGTTGTTTCGCCCGGCGTAAACAAAGATGTAAGCCTGTTCTTTCTCCGTAACATTCGACATAAAGGCGTCGAGACGTTCCCTCTCTTTATCTTCGGCCAAAGCTCCGAATTCGTCGAGCTTTTTAGCCGGGCCCGCAACGCTGACGGTTTCAGTGGCGTTGGCAACACATTCCGGTGCTAATCCGCCGACCTGAACGCTGACCGTAATGGCTTTATCCGCACTGGCACCAGTCGAATCGATTTCGATAGTCGCCGTTCCTTGGCCTGAAATTACGACACCGGCCGAGAGCGACCAGTTAAACATAGGGGCCACTTTAGAATCACCGCCCGAAAGGCTGGCTGTAAATTTTACCGGTGTTCCGTCGCGAACATACTGCGGTGTCGGGGTTCGCACCTCAAGCTTGGGACAGGGTGAAACCATCTCAGGCAGCGGATTTACTGTCGGCGGCGTCGGTGGTTTCTGCTCCGGTTTAGGGGTTATCTGGGCCGAAGCGCAAAACGCAAAAACCGCCAACAGCGTTACACCGATCAGGGCTTTCTCCATTTCAAAAAACCTCCAACAAAAGATATTCGAAATAATAGTGCGATAATAGCACAGGTTCAGAAACTGACTCATCTCAAAACGCGAACGGTTACGTGTGGTTTAGGACGGTGAATGTTCAACTCCCGACTTGTGCAAAAACTCGGGTCAACCTGTCGCATATAATCTCTGCCTCGCGCACAAAAATCTCGCCCCTTGCTAAACGAGACTTACAATTAATAGTTTGATTTTACAAAATGCTAGCCGCACGCGGGACAGCCGCAATCGCATGCGATTTCGTCAATGTCCTGCTTTACCGCCTCGCGGCAATGGTCACTGCAATAGCTCGCGTCGCCCGCAACCGGGCAATCACATATTTTATGTCCACATTTATTATCGTCTGCCATAATTCTCCGTCCTTTTTCGATCCCACGAGTTAACGTGCCGGTGCCGCCGGAGCTGCCGGTGCTGCCGGTGCGGTTACGTTGATATCAACCTTTTTATTTTGCCCCGCTCCGTTCAATAAACCCGACTTCCACACCACGACCCCAATGATTGCCACGATGATAATCAATGCAATCGCCCACACGGCATTGCTGCCGGTTCCATTTTCATCTGCCATAATTTTTGTTTCCCTCCACAACTTGTGTAACAATTAATCGCACAAAATAGTGTGCGGTAGCATACATTCCCTTATGAATCATGATGTTTAACTCTGCTATCGGAGATTAATTTTAAGATTGAGGCTTAGGCCATTTACGTTTGCGGGTTTGCTGGCGTTATGAAGGTAAGCAATATCAATCGACGTCATTCGATTGATGCTCCGTGAAATACCGGCGTAAAACTCGTTTTGCACCCACGATCGGGCGCCGAGATCGTAGTAGCCTTCTTCAGAAATGAAAGGTGAAAATAGCACCTTGCCGGCATGTTGCACTG
>JAYUDV010000056.1:0-6428 GCA_043739565.1 Chloracidobacterium sp. | reverse complement strand
GCAAATCGAGATGCCTGTCCAACGGCAGGCCGAGCTTTACCTTTTGATCCGCCTCGATCTCAAATGTCGAATAATATTCGGCAAGTCCCTCGTTAAACCACGCGGGGATTTCGGATTTTCCAAAGTTTGTATTGACTATGGAATGGACATATTCGTGAAAGATCACGCTGTATTTCGTGGTGTCGTTGCCGCTTCCATCGCCTTCGGTGGAAAGCGTTATGTAATTTACGTCCTCACCCGGCTGAAAGAATCCGGCGACAAAATTGTCGATCTTGCCATCGGAGCGTTTAGGCTTAAAGTTTTTGTAATACGAATCGCTCTTAAAGACGACGACGTTTGTCGGAATCGGCGACGTCAGGTTAGCACCGGCGAAAAGGAGGCGAAACATCTCGCGAAATTCTTCAAGCCGCGTACCGACCTTGCGAATATCTTTCTCGGAGGCATTGCCGATCAGGAAGAAATTCTTTGAACGGATTTGGAGCCATTCGTCCTTAGCCTGAACGGAATTGCAAAAACCTAAAAACGAGAGTATTAGAAATGCGAATGTAAGGTTGCGAGAGATCTTCATAAAATGTAGCTCACGAAATAGCGAAAGATTTGGATGCGTGGTTGTTAGCAATGGTTGAACACAATATTAACAAAAAGAATGGTTATCGAGATAATGTCAAATTATAAGCAATCGGAAATTGCACTAGCTGTCATTGGTCGATGCGGGTAGAATCACGCTGAATTTTGTCCCGGCCGGCCAATTTTCCCCAACATCGATGCGGCCGCCATGGGCGGTTACGATTCCGTAACAGACCGCGAGGCCGAGGCCTGTGCCTCTGCCCGGGGCTTTAGTTGTGAAGAAGGGATCGAAGATCATCTGCCGGTCGGACACAGCGATGCCGGGTCCGCTGTCGGAAATCTCGATCACGATTTCGCCGGTTTTGTCGGTGGTTTTAACGGACAAACTGCCACCATCCGTCATCGCGTCGCGGGCATTCAGAAACAGATTGAGAAACACCTGCTGGAGCTGGTCCTCGTCGGCAAACACGGGCGCGAGGTTTTGACCTAGTTCGGTGTTGATCTCTAGGTTCTGAAAGTCTTTATCAAAATTCGCCAACCTGAGGGCCGTTTGTACGATCTCGTTTATGTTAGATTCGGTTTTGGCGGCAGGCCGTGAGCGGGCGAAATTGGTCATGTCTTTGGTGACCTGGGTAATACGCTGTATTTGATCCGAGATCACATTTAATTTTTCACGGGTCTCAGCCGAATGTCCTTCTTGGGCACGCATCATTTGCACCAGCGAAGAGATCGACGCGAGTGGATTGTTGACCTCATGTGCAACTCCGGCGGCCAGTGTTCCCATAGCCGCAAGTTTTTCGGCGCGGATCAGTTGATCGTTAAGACGCTGTAGTTCGTCAATGTCGGCCGCCATTTTCCGACTCATTTCGTTGAAAGAATTGGCGAGCAAGCCGATTTCGTCGTTGCTTTTTCGGAGGTCGACTTCGGTGCCGTAAGCGCCTTTGGCCACCTCGACGGCCGCGAGAGTGATGCGTTGAAGCGGCCTCGAGATCGTCCGCAAGACTAATAGCAAAAGCACAAGATTGGGGACAAGAGCGGAGATAACACTAAAAACGAGATACCGTCGCCATGCCTCGTAATCCATTCCGTTTTTGAACGCCCACCACGCGATCGGGATTTGAAATATCGCAAAACTGACGACTGCTACGGACGCGATGCTTAGAGCAACCTTGTAGGTGATCGGAAAGAGGCGAAATTGGTTGAGAGCGGTCTGAAGCGAAAAGAGTCTGAAATTGAGGATCGCGTAGGCGAAGATTAGCACGCCGGGCAATACAAAAATAGAACTTAACGGCAAAAGATCATAATTACCGACAAAAGGCAGTGCGAGATTTGCGAGTGTTTTCAAGACACCCGTGATCGCCAGGCCCCAGATGATCGCCCCGACCTGCTGGCCCTGTAATGTGCCGTTATATTTACGGTATTTCCGGAATAAAACGGCCGCTCCGTAAAAGAAAACAAAATAGACGTAAAGCACATAGGCGTAGGCCAGCGGCGTCAAATCGATGATAAATCTGCCGTTCTCAAACCCAGATCTGTGCCAAAGCAATCCAAAAAGGGCCGCGGGTATCAAAACGAGACCGGGCGCGAAAATAATCGCGGCTCGGCGGCGGGGCGTCCTCGCGTTCTCAGGGAAAACCCATGCGAATACAACCATCGAGTACTGCATCATCAACGCTGTAATAAAACTCGCCGAGGCCCACCAGCCTGCCGCCGACTCACGCGGATAGAAATTCCAAAAGATAAGATCTTTTGTCGTCCAAATGGCAAGGAAAGCGATAAATGCAGCAAAAGTTTGGTTTGCCCGCCGTCTCGGATCGGCAACAAATACGTAAAATCCAAGCGCGACGAGCAAAAAGAGCGAAAAGAGATGGAGTACGACCAACATCGAGATAAATATTAAATGTAATCAGGGCGAGAACAAAATTCGGGAGGCAAGAGTACGATCGGAGAGTTCCCGACAGTTCAGGACGCTGAGCGAGATTTCGCGAGTGAGATCTCGGATAGCGGAGATTGCGCTTGTATATTTTGGCCGGGTTGTGGCTTAGACATCAATGTCATAATGATCCCGGCGGTCAGCGGGTCGCTCACGCAGTTCGCCAATTCAACAGCTAACTCCAGAATTCGAATTCGGCCGGGTTCGATACCGGCAATCTCAGAGATCATATCGACAAACTCGCTGCGGGCCAGCGACTGGTGGAATGACAGCTTTCGCTGGTTCTTGCGGTTTAGGCATGCAGACGCAAGATCGTTATTATCGGAGCCGCTCAACGCAAATATATCATTAGAAGATTTGACGTCGGCAGACACATTCGCGGCCTCGGATAATCCGGCGTAACGTTGCAGTATCTCGCGAAAATCGAAGATTGAGGATATCGGATCATTGGCGAACACTAGACCTTCCATCTCGATCCGAATGCTGTCAATATGCCGATCAAGATCGGATTCATCGGACAAGCGAATTTCGGAAGACCAGTCCGCCAGGGCCAAAACAGCGTATACGGGCCAAAGGCAAATTCGCAAGAATATCTTCAACCAGGCCTTTATGTTTTTAGACTGTCGAACAGTCGTGATCTGATACACGCCAAACGGTGCACCGGCCGCAAAATAGATGATGAGCAAATCTGTAAATTTCATTACGATAAATAGTAACGCAAAAGGCGTGCCGCTCGTCGTTTAATGCCTGTCGCAAAGCGCGTATCCAAAAAATGGAATAAAATTTGCTCATAATGACATTTATGGAACAACCATACTGGGATTGTCGTAATCCAATTGTTTGCAAAATGCAAAATTCCGAATAGGCATTCGCAAAACGCGAACTCGTTAATCAGTTTTCGTGCATTCATTAAATTTGAATCATATAACAAGGCGGAATAAAGAAATGATAAATAAAAGTAAGATCAAGATAGTTAAAAAATTTGAAACGCGACAGGTGACGCCGAAGGTAAAAGTGGTAAAAAGCTCGCGGACAGCGGCGCGTGAAATGGTCTCTACAGTTACGGAATGGGTTGCTGAGCTGAAAGTGCGTAAAGGCCTGGAAACAAAGGCCGCGCTTGATATGTTGTTTGGTACAAATCCTCGGCCGAGCGAGTCATAAACTGGCCGACGGCTTCACTTTATAACATTCTTCGAAATCAAACGAAAATGCGGTCAATTGTTATGGCCGCATTTTTGCGTTTCTGGGTCTGGGCCGGATGAATAAACGAGGGTTGCGATAATTCGAGTTTCACTGCTATCCTAAATTCCGAAATAAGCCAGTCAACACATTATGGACCGAAAAGTTGCGATCGTAACGGGGGCAAGTAGCGGGATAGGCCGAGCGGCAGCCCGATTGTTTGCGGAGGGCGGTTATACAGCGATTGCCGTTGGACGAAATGAAAAGGAACTATCGGCGCTCGGCACCAGTATTAAATCGAAACGCGGATCGATTAGGATTCATCTCGCCGATGTGACCGAACATTCGCAGCTTGACCGATTAGTTTCAGAAACGATAGCTAATTACGGCCGGATTGACGTGCTTGTTAATTCGGCCGGGATCATAAAAAGTGGTTCGATCGAAAATACGCCGCTGGACGATTGGGATAAGATGATGAATATCAATCTCCGATCCGTTTTCGTGCTGATGCAAAAATGTCTACCTTATCTGGCGGAGACCCGGGGAAATATCGTCAATGTTTCGAGTGTTGCCGGTACGCGTTCCTTTCCAAATGTCTTGGCATACTGCGTGTCAAAGGCGGCCGTCGATCAACTTACCAGATGTACAGCATTAGAACTTGCCTCGAAAGGTATTCGCGTCAACGCCGTTAATCCCGGCGTAGTAGTTACTAATATTCATAAACGCGGCGGCATGGAAGACGAGGCCTACAATGCCTTTCTTGAACACTCAAAGTCGACGCACCCGATTGGCAGGGTTGGAACTCCGGACGAGGTCGCCGATCTTATCTATTACCTGGCGTCGGATAAGGCCTCGTGGATAACCGGAGCCACATACCAAATTGACGGCGGACGAGCTCAGACGTGCGCCAGATGATCGCCCGAATACCGTTATTGAATTAAAATGCGTATTCAAATGCTTCCAAGTACGATCGACGAAAACGGCAAGGCTTCGGCCCGGCAGCATTTGCTGTCGATCATTATTGATGACGCCGTTGCTATCGATGCCGGAAGTCTGGCATTTTCGTGTTCGAATTCGCAGAGGTCACAGGTTCGCGACATTGTTCTCTCGCATACGCATCTCGATCACATCGCCGGCCTTCCCATGTTCATCGACGATCTTTTTGCGACATTAGACGGCGCGATCCGCATTCACGCCACGCGCGAAATGATCGATATTCTGGAACGCGACATTTTTAACTGGTCTATCTACCCGCGATTTTCCGAGCTTTCGAATGACAACGGACCCGTTGTAGAATATCGCGAATTTGCGAGGGGCTCCGCGTTCGAGGTCGCTCATCTGTCGATCCGAAGTGTACCTGTAAATCATCAGGTGTCCGCGAACGGTTACGTCATATCAGACGGAACAGTGTCAATTGCAATAACGGGCGATACGGCGGAAACGAACGAAATATGGACGGTTTGCAACGAGACGGCAGACCTAAAAGCGATATTGGTGGAATGTGCGTTTCCCGATGAACTTGGCGACCTGGCGACGGTTTCTCACCACCTGACGCCTCGACGGCTCAAAAATGAGCTTGAGAAATTTACCAAAACCGATTGCCCGATCTATGTGATTAATATGAAGCCGATGTATCGCGATCGGGTCGTCGCCCAATTAACCGAGGCAAAAATACCGCAGGTCCATATCCTTGAGATAGGTAAGGCCTACGATTTGTAAGGCTAATTTCACTTTTCTCGCAGAAAATCTATCGGTTCAAATGCCGTCTCGCGAAACTCCCCGGAAAAATCGTGAAGTTTCACCCGGCCATTGGTAAATACCTTGGCGATGCGAAAGGTGCGCTCCTCTCGTGTCGCCCCGGGCATTATCTCGGCCCGAAATGTGACGTGCATCTCCGGTCGGGCCCATACAAATTCTACTTTTGCGCTCACTATTTTTTTCCACTCCTCAAAAAATCTACGGATCGATCTCAGGGTGTTTTTTGTGTTTGGCTTTTCTTTGCGACGGATGGATCTTTGCCTCGGGAGCGTCGCCCCCGAATTTTTGAGACGGCGGAGCGGTCGGTTTTCTGATCGAATCAAAGACCGGTCGCTGTGCTGAATCTTTTTTGTTCTTTCCCTTCACATTTTTGATTATAACAAAAGTTGGATCCTAAAGTTGTGACTCAAAGTTGCTTCAATCGCCAATTTACCCTTGTAACGCAACGTAACGCAACCTTTTTGCGTTTCGATATTTCGTCGCAACATTGACATTTTGACTGAAAAATCACAGTATAGCTCGTCATTAGCGGTTGTATTTTCATTATTTTGATAATGCCAGATCTTAGGGAACGAGCGAAAACGGGCTATTCCGATATGGGGCCTATCGGGCCGAGGCGGACGGGTCCGCGGCCCTTTTGGCTGCCGGCATCCAATTATTACGTTCTCGCGGTGGCGGTCGCGGCTGCATTCTTCTTTTTGATGTGGGGCATTCTGCACGATAGCGGAGAGGAAACGCCGTGGATCACCTCGGGCGTCGGCGCCAGCATGTTACTGTTTGGAGCTGTGATTTTGCGAGAGTTTATCCTGCGCCGCG
Organism: Chloracidobacterium sp.; assembly: GCA_043739565.1. Taxonomy (GTDB): domain Bacteria; phylum Acidobacteriota; class Blastocatellia; order Pyrinomonadales; family Pyrinomonadaceae; genus OLB17. The sequence continues at coordinate 175 of JAYUDV010000056.1, read as the reverse complement.
CCCGAAGCCGGTTTCTCCGCCAGCAGAAGCGTTTGAACGATACCGTTTTCGATGCATATTCCAGGCTCGGCGATAATCGTTATCGTAGTAAGCTGTCATTGGAAACAAATGCGGCGATACTTAACGGGATTCGTCAGAAGTCGCAGGCGGCTCAAATTCTAAATAAATTTTCGGC
>JAYUDV010000055.1:0-15194 GCA_043739565.1 Chloracidobacterium sp. | reverse complement strand
AAACGGCCGTCTTTGGCGAGGTCGGCCTCACAGGCGAGATTCGCGGCGTTTTGCAGGCACAATCCCGTGCCCGTGAAGCCCAAACACTTGGTTTTAAGAAATTAATTTTGCCGGAATCAAATAAGAAAGGTTTGGAAAAACTGTTGGGGATTCGTGTTGTGGGTGTGAAGAATCTCGAACAGGCGATGGAGGAACTCTTTTAGAACTGATTTACGCTGCCAGTTGATGACGTCTTGGCGCAGGGATTTTGTCGCCGAACTCGAGAGCGGTCTCCAACCAAAGATCGATTGCAGTACTAACGTTTTGCACCGCCTCGATCTGGGTATTCCCGTGAGCCATACAGCCAGCCAAATCAGGAACGTCCGCGACAAATATTTTGTCGTCGTTATCCCAATAAATTCTTATCTCGTATTTAGATGCGTGGCCGTTTTTCATAAATTATACTTCGTTAGCATTTGGCGCACTTGCTTTACTTGATAGGCTTTCGCCTTGTTTCCATCTCGTTGCAGATTTGGTTTTTCAACTACTCGTTCTTTTCTATATGAGTGATGGCTTCCCTTAATCCTTTCTTCAAACCCAAGCGCGATTAGTAAATGGCGCAAATCTTCAAAAAGAATATTTGAGTCAGACTTTCCATCCAAAACTTTCTGACGCAACTTTTCAAGCTTGCCCATTTTCAAGAGATTAACACTTTCAGCCCGCTATTCCTACGATTTTGACGACCCAAAAGCGGCAAATCGTAACAAAAATATCGAATTTTTCAAGAGATCAAAATCTATCATCGCCCGCCATGATTCGCTGGAGTACGGCGTCGCGTTTTTGGCGGATGTCGGTTATGCGGGGCGAAGGGTCGTCGCCGACAAAGGTCGGCGGCGGCGTGAAAGGATCGATTTGGAGCGGCACGCCTTCGATCTCGAGTCTGTGGGCGATAATGCTTGTCACCAGCTCCTGCTCAAATTGGCAAATCTCGACAAATTTCACGCCGATACCGGTGTGTTCGAAGCGGTATAGAGCTTTGCAATGGAGCGGCAGATAATTTTTGTTCGGGAGTTCGATCTCCATGCGAAATTCGTCGCCGATATAGATATTCTCTTCCCAGCTGGTAAAGCATCCGCCAATGCTGATCTGTTCGAGACGAGTTTCCTGTTTCTCACCGAATTTCGAGTAAATGATCGCCGGTATGTCGAGCGAAAATCTGATATGTTGTCTTTGGTTTATCGACATTTATCGAGAGTCGGTGAGACAGAGCAATTCAATCGACTATTTATCATTTTACCGATTGTGAGCCAACGCACGCAATACTTATTATTAAATTTAAAAAAAAGAGGAAATCGCCCTGATAGAACGGTTTCCTCTCATCTGATTCGATGTATAGAGTTTAGTTATTCGCGGCTTCCGTCTTTGCACAATGTTTATTGAACGCATCGGTCAGCGCCTGAGCGATCATTGCCGGCGGACGGCCCTCGAGGTCGCGACGTTCAAACAACTGCACCAATTCACCATTTTTCAAAAATCCGATCGCCGGCGACGACGGCATATAGCCGGTGAAATATTCACGGGCCGTTTCGGTCGCGTCGATGTCGGCTCCGGCGAATACGGTGATCGAGCGATCCGGCTTGTTCGCCGAGTCTTGCAGAGCCATTGCGATGCCCGGACGAACGCCGCCGGCCGCACAGCCGCAAACGGAATTGACGATGACCATCAACGTACCGTCGGTATTCTTGACGGCTTCATCAACGGCCTCGGTCGTTTTTGCTTCTTCGATCCCGAGTTGCGACAGTTCCTGACGCATTCCGTGGATCATATTTTCTGGGTATGGCATAAATATTCCTTAAGTGAGTTTCAAGTCGTAAAATCTAAATTCAAACTATTAGTCCAAAGGCCACAGATAAACTTGACCTTTTTTTCAAGTATTCATTACGTGTCCTCACAAGTCAAGTTTCGAACTGACGTGAATCCGGCGTTTGCCCAGCGACATCCGATTCCCTAGAATTAAATTTACGAGAAATAAATGGCAATCGAGATCGAAAAAAAATATCGTCTTGACAAAAAGAGGCTCGTCGAACTGACCGCCAAATTAGGTGACCTCGGTGCAACGTTCAAAAACGACGTCTTTGAGGAAAACTATCTTCATCGCGGCGGCGTACTCGACGAGCGTAATGCCGTATTGCGGCTGCGAAAGACCGAGAAACAGACGATTTTTACCTATAAGGAAAAAGTCGTGAACGACAGCGATTTCAAGCATCAGATCGAATTCGAAACCGCCGTTTCCGATGTCGTGGCGACCGAAAATATCATCGAAAAGCTCGGCTACAAACTCGCCGTCATTTACGAAAAACACCGCAAAACATGGAATCTCGGCAATGTAGAGGTCGTGCTCGACGAGCTGCCGTTTGGCTATTATATGGAGATCGAGGGGCCGGTCGAGGACATTATCGCGGCGGAGAAACTGCTGGGTATCGAGGATCTCGAAACCGAGGCTCGCGGGTATCCCCGTTTGACATTGAAATTCGGCACACAGAAAGACGGTGTTTTCGAATCGAGATTCGACAAAACCAAAGCTGTCTAAACTGGCCCGTCCAGTCCGACGAAATACATTTGCGAATCAAAACCGCCATCGCTGCGGTTAGCATGTTTTTTATAATTGCCGTCGGAATTTAGGATGCGGACGTTAGTCTCATCTTTCATGTATGCGGCGAGCACCGTATCTTTTAGGTAAATTTTGATTTCCGGATTAAGAATAGGCGTCACGACCTCGACCCGCCGGTCAAAGCTGCGGTGCATCAGATCGGCACTTCCGATGTAAACTTCTTCCGCGTCGCCGCCGTTTGCAAAATAAAAGATACGACTGTGTTCCAGAAAGCGCCCAATGATCGAGCGAACGCGGATGTTTTCGGACAGGCCTTTGACACCAGGCCGCAAGGCACAAATGCCGCGCACGATTAGATCGATCTCAACGCCGCTCTGCGATGCACGGTAAAGTTCATTTATCAGCTCAACATCCGTGATGCTGTTTGCCTTGATGATGATTCTCGCGTCCTTGCCGGCTTTTTTGTTTTGCCGTTCACGCCGAATCAGAGCAAGCAATCGTTCGCGCAAATTTAGCGGGGCGACGATCAGACGTTTGTATTTATCCTGTTGCGAGTATCCGGTTAGAAAATTGAAGAGGCTGGTCGCGTCTTCGCCGATCTCCTCATCGGCTGTAAGCAGTCCAAGATCGGTATAAATACGCGATGTGACCGGATTGTAATTGCCCGTTCCGAGGTGTATATAGCGGCGGAGTCTGTCCTTTTCACGGCGAATGACGAGCAATACTTTCGAGTGGGTTTTGAGAGTGCTGATGCCGTAGACTACGTGAACGCCTTCGTTCTCGAGACGCCGCGCCCATTCGATATTGTTTTCTTCGTCAAACCGCGCCTTTAGCTCAACAAGTGCCGTCACCTGTTTGCCCAAACGGCTCGCACGCATAAGCGAAGCGACGATTGGTGAATCTTTCCCTGTTCGATAAAGACAGATCTTTATCGCCTGGACGTCCGGGTCCTCGGCCGCCTCGGCGATGAAGTCAGAAACCGTGCTGAACGAGTTATATGGATGATGCAGCAGCACGTCATGCTTTCGCAAAACCTCGAAAATACTCTCTTTTTTTTTCAAAGATGGAGGCAGAGTCGTCGGAAACGGCTTTTCCTTCAGCTTTGGCCGATCCAACGCATAGAGCTGCATCAGGTCGGGAATATCGACAAATCCCTCGATCTGGTCTATGTCTTCGTCCGCCAACCCGACGCCCGTCGCCAACAGTTTGACCATTTTTTCTGGCATGGCGGCTGCGACCTCGAGCCTTACGGCAAAGCGGTCGCGGTGACGCTGCAATTCGCGTTCGAGCGTTCGCATTAGATCGCCCGCCTCATCCTCGCGAAGCTCAATATCCGCATCGCGCGTGACGCGGAAAATAAAGGCCTCGCCCGTCTTCATGTTCGGGAAGAGCTCGTGTACGTTTGCGGCGATAACCTCTTCGAGCAAGGCGTACCGGCCATTTTTTTCGCTGATAGGGACAAGTCGCGGCACAGATGGCGGTAGTTTGATACGGGTAAACCGTTTCTGGCGGAATAGATGCTTTAGGTTCGATTGCGTAAAAGCCCGGTCTGGCTCGATATAGAGTCCGAGATTGACACTTAAATTTGATATGTAAGGAAACGGGTGGCTCGAATCGACCGATTGCGGCGTCAGGATCGGAAACAGGTTATTGCGAAAATATTTGTCGAGTAGCTTTTTCTCTTTGGCCGTCAGGCTGGCATACGTTTCGATCGTTATTCCGGCATCCATTAAAGCTGGAAATACATTTTCGTTGAGATACGAAACCTGGCGCTTTAACATTGGCCGCAGACGTTTATATATCTCACGTAATTGTTCGGTTGCCGTCATTCCGTCAGCCGAAAGCTCGCCAACGCCCTCAGCGATCTGTTCCTTCAAACCCGAAACACGGATCATGAAAAACTCGTCCAAATTGGTCGAAAAGATCGAGAGAAATTTCAGGCGTTCGAGTACGGGCAGACTGTCGTCCGTCGCCTCATCAAGCACGCGCCGATTAAATTCGAGCCAGCTCAATTCGCGGTTAAAAAGCCGTTTTTCCACCGCTTCATCGACCGATGGGAATATAGCTTCTCCTATCGGAGATTCTTTTTTTGAATGCGATGCCGAGTGAGTCATATCGAGCGGGCTAAATTATATGCGATACGCAAGGTGCAGGAAAGAAATTCGATGTTAATTTTTTCGCGCGGCAAAAACCCCGTGAGTTTTGTTAAAGATCGATCTACGCTCAATCTTTCTGAACAATGATCCTACGCGGCTCGTCGCCGTCACCATCGATGAATATTTTCATCGTTTTATTTAAGAACGATAGATCACCAAGACGGTCGGCCCATTCGATGATCGTGACCGCGTTGTCTTTTTCGAGAATTTCGTCCAGCCCAACCGCAACCGATGGATCGGCAGCCCCTTCCAAACGCCAGAGATCAATGTGATAAACATGAAACTTAGGCGTTCTGTAAAGATTTACTAGCGTAAAACTGGGACTTGTGACTTCGTCAATATCAAAATCAAGCGCGTTCAGAACGCCCTTTGTCAGCAAGGTCTTACCGGCACCCAGCCCGCCATAAAGCAAGATAACATCACCGCGTTTCAGTCCATGGCCGATTTCTTCTCCGAAAACAAAGGTATCTTCAGGCGATTTACTCGCAGTTGTTTTCGAAAGTATAAACATGGTCGAATGAATTGCCTCCACCTTTAGGTGGAGGTTTCCGTTTCTTAAAATTGCCCGGCTTTAGCCAAATACAGTAGATTTCGGCTAAAGCCGTCTATCAAAACTACAACCAATACCTCCACCTAAAGGTGGAGGCAACTCATTTAAGAAAAGAAAATGCCAATACTATTTATCTTCGGGCGTCCCTATTTAGCGTTACCGTTGCATAACGGACTCAAACACTTCCGTCAGACATTCGCGCACGTCCGACGCCGTCATCACACGCTTGCCGTATTTTTTCTCGGCAATATCACCGGCCATACCCGCAATATAAACAGCCGCCACGACCGTCTCGAAAATATCAATATTCATTTTAACCGCCTGAGCGACAAATCCCGCAAGAATGCCAGTCAGCGTATCACCGTTCCCGGCTTTGCCAAGGCCCGAGTTACCTGTCGGATTTACGACTACCTTGCCGCCAGGCTCACCGATCAAAACACGTTCGCCTTTTAGGACGAGGATGACTTGGTATTTTGTCGCAAAATCGCGAACGGCGGCCACGCGGTTTTTAATAGCGTTTTTGTCTGTCGTGCCGAGCAGCCGCAAAAACTCGCCTTCGTGCGGCGTGAGGATTAACAGATTTTGACTCTCGCCATTCGTGGGCGGACCCGCGAATGGCGAGAGCAGATTAAGGGCATCTGCGTCAATAATCGTCGGCTGCCGACGCATTTCGATGACTTTTTGTACGAATTTCTTTGTGCTTTCATCCTGTGAAATACCGCTGCCGATTGCAACCGAATCCGCATTTTTGAGCAAATCTTGAAGTTCCGCAAACGCCGATGCCGCAATCGCACCGTTCTCTGTCTCGGCGACTCCTCGAACCATAACCTCCGGCAAAACTCTGGATGCAACTGAATCTTTCGACGATCTCGGCGTCGCAATTGTCACCAACCCGACACCCGAACGCATCGCCGCATTCCCGCACAGCACAGCCGCACCCGAATAGCTGTCCGAACCAGCGATTAATAGTGTGTGGCCGCGTTTATTTTTGTAGGAGACATTCGTGAATCTACTTTCTCGAAGCCATCCTTTCAGATCCACTTTCCCAGATAACATCAGCTGCGACGGAGTGTCGAGCGGCATCTCGAACGGTGTTCCAATGTCACCTATGAAAAGCTCGCCATTCCTGTCACTGTTGGGCGGCAGTACATTTCCCGGTTTGGGGGCCGTGATCGCAACTGTGATGTCCGGCCGGAAACAAAATTCAAAATCTGATGCGGAATCGGCGTTGAGTCCCGAAGGGATATCGATCGAGCAGAGCAATGGTCGTACTCTTTTCTTAGGAACCATCGCGTCGATTGCCTTAAAGAGATCTTCGAAGCTATTATCGAGAGGCCGCGTCAATCCTGTTCCGAAGAGAGCATCAACAATGATGCTGGAGTTGGCAACGGCCCGTGAAAGATCTTCGCCCCACGCCGCGTTCTCATACAGCATCATTGAGGGGTAGAAAGGTGGTTCCCTCTGCGACAATTTCTGTAATATCTCAAAGTTGAAACGGGCGTCGCCTTTTGTCTCAGGGAGCGATCCGAAGAGAAAGATATCGACGTCACACCACTGCGTCCAGAGATAACGAGCGAGAGCTGCTCCGTCCCCTCCATTATTCCCCTTACCGCACAGGACGACAACGTCATGCCCACGAACCGAGCCGCCGAGTTTTTCGGTGATGACGCGGGCGACGGCGTGGGCGGCGTTTTCCATCAGGAGGATCGACGGAATGCCGTATTTCTCGGTCGTCAAACGATCGACCTCACGCATCTGCTCGGCTGTCAGAACCTTTTGCATACCTAGATAAGTTGCCACAAATGACCGCGAAAGCGAAAGTGTCCCAATATCACAAGCGATTGGAACTCTGCTTTTGACTGAAATTACCGTTCAAATCGTCGTTTGTTTACCTATCAAAGCGTTATACCGGCGAATTGAACCGTCGGATTACACGCATGGGTTGTTACGTCGAAGACATTTTTCGTGTTAAAATTCCAAGACGATGAAGTTGGATGTTCTCATATTACGGATCGCGTTCATGGGTTTGCTCATCTTGTTGGGCTACCTGCTTAATCCGTTTGAGCGGACGCAGAGATTTGGACTCGCTAATTTTAGCGACGAGCAGACGCGGCGTGTGTTATCGGCGGCGCTTGGGGCGGCGGTCGGGCTAATCATCATTGGATTTGAAATGCGTGTTCGCCGGGCGTCTTTAAAAACGCTGATCGGCGCGGCGGTTGGATCGATCCTTGGGATTACGGGAGCGTTTTTGATCGGTGTGTTGATTTCGATCCAAAAAGAAGCGGCGGTTTCGGCCGAGATGCAGACGTTTTTGACGATCTCGCTCGCCTTTTTTATGGGCTACGTCGGGCTGATGGTCGGCGCGGCAAAGGGCGATTATCTCGATCTGACCGCACTCGGCGGTATTTTTAGTGATAAGACAGTTAAACGCGACTACAAAATCCTTGACACGTCAGTTATTATCGACGGGCGAATCGCGGATGTCGCGGAAACCGGATTTCTCGGAGGTTCGCTGATAATTCCCCATTTTATTCTTGCCGAACTGCAGCAGGTTGCCGATTCGCCCGATTCGTCCAAGCGGCAACGCGGCCGCCGCGGTCTCGATATGCTCCAGCGGCTCAGAAACAACAGCAAACTCGATGTACAGATCATCGAGACTGATTTCCCGGCGGTAAAAGAAGTCGATCTCAAGCTAATCGAACTCGGAAAGCAGCTCGACGCCGTGATTGTCACAAACGATTTTAATTTGAACAAGGTCTCGCAGCTTCGCGGTGTTGAGGTGCTCAATATCAACGAGCTCGCCAACGCGGTTAAGCCAGTTGTTTTGCCCGGCGAGGCGATGCGTGTCTTTATTCTCAAAGAAGGCAAGGAATACAACCAGGGCGTCGCATATCTTGACGACGGCACAATGGTAGTTGTTGACAATGCCCGCAAGCTGATCGGCAAAACGGCCGACATTGCTGTCACCAGCGTTTTGCAGACGACCGCCGGTAAAATGATCTTTGGCCGCCTGTGGGAAGACAAAGAGGAAGCGGGATCCATAGCCTCGACCACGACAGTGACCTCGGAGAGTTCGTTTTCTGTTCACGATTCGCGGTCGCTCGGGTTTCGCAAGGCCACTCGTGAGTTGCGGCAGTCGACGATTATTGAAGAACTCGAATAACTAGTAAATCGTAAATAGTAAATAGTAAATCGTAAATAGAATCGCTGCTTCCGAATTACAATTAACGATTCACGATTCACGATTCACGATGAATACTGCCATTATCGTTGCAGCCGGAACCGGATCAAGATTTGCAGCCGCCCAGCCCAAACAATTTGTCGAGATCATCGGCAAACCGATAATTATTCATACTTTAGAGCGGTTTGAGGCTTGTCCGTTGGTGGATGAGATAATTCTTGTTTTGTCGTTGGACGGCTGCCGTGAGTTTGCCAATTTAGACGGCCACCTCGCGATCAAGAAGCTGCGTTCGGTTGCCACAGGCGGTAAAACGCGTGCTGAGTCCGTACGAAATGGATTGAATAAGGTTAACGCGGCAACGGCGAATGTTGTTGCGGTTCACGACGGGGCGCGACCGCTCGTATCGGTTGATGAAATTACCCGGACAATCGAATTGGCGACTGAAACAGGTGCGGCGTGTCTCGTCGCCGAGGTTACGGATACGATCAAGGAGGTCGATTGTGAAAGGATCGTCGGCACGGTTGACCGGGAAAAGTTACGTCGAGCTTTGACACCGCAGGCGTTTCGATACGATATTTTGCTGCGGGCGTTCGACAGCGTTGATTTGAACGAATCGATCACAGACGAATGCTATCTGGTTGAGAAACTTGGTGTTAAAATCGCCATTGTCGAGGGCAGCGCGCGTAATATCAAGATCACGCGGGCGGAAGATTTGATTCTCGCAGAAGCGCTTTTGTCAGAACCGCCTGAGTAAGCGGGCGGCTCGAACGCGGATTTCAGAAAAATGATTGGGAACGAGACAGTGCTTTTCGTTAACTGTAAGCCTAAAGATATTTGTCGTAAAGATCATTCCGCCCGCTTACGCTGGCGGTTCTGACAAGAGTTAATATGCATCGAATAGGTTTTGGCACCGATATTCACCGCCTTGTCGCCGGCCGGCCGCTTGTTCTGGGCGGCGTTGTTATCGATTCTGAGCTCGGTGCGGACGGGCATTCGGATGCGGATGTGCTGATGCATGCGGTGACCGATGCGATCCTCGGGGCGTTGGCTCTGGGCGATATTGGCACGCATTTTCCAAATGACGAGGAACGCTGGCGAAACGCCGAAAGCTCCGTTTTTCTCCGTTATGCGGTCGGCTTGATGAAGGCTCGCGGATATGTGATCGCCAATATCGACTCGACGATAGACCTTGAGCTGCCTAAACTTCGGCCTTTTATCGATGAAATGCGTGAGAATCTTGCAAACGTACTTGAGATTGGCATCGACCAGGTCAGCATTAAAGCAAAAACCGGCGAAAAAGTTGACGCGGTTGGCGAGCAGCAAGCCGTGCGGGCACAGGCCGTCGTCCTAATTGAGGCGAAGAATTAAGACCACAGATGAACACGGATCAACACAGATATATTTAATTCTTCATCTATGTGAATCCGTGTTCATCTGTGGTTCATTCCTTATCTCCTCGAACTCTGCGTTTAAATCTCAGTCGTACTGTGCGAAACTTGGACAACTTATGCGTCCACAGGAAATAATCGCAAAAAAACGCGACGCCCGATCGCTTTCGGATGCCGAGATTGGCATCTTTATCGATGGCGTTTGTGACGGCAGTTGGGCCGATTACCAGATCACGGCTCTAATGATGGCTATGTTTATTAACGGGCTGGACCGTCGCGAGCAGTTTGCTATTACAAAAGCAATGCTCAATTCGGGCACGGTGATGGATTTTTCCGACATTGACGCGCCAAAGGCTGATAAACACTCGACCGGTGGCGTTGGCGATAAAACGTCGCTCATTATCGCGCCGCTTGCGGCAGCGTGCGGCATCGCCGTTCCGATGATTTCCGGACGCGGACTGGGGCATACCGGAGGTACGCTGGATAAGCTCGAGTCGATTCCCGGATACAACGTAAATCTCTCATTTAAGAGGCTTAAGAAAGTAATGAAGGCGTGCGGGTTCGGGTTGATCGGGCAGACAAAGCAGATCGTGCCCGCCGACAAAAAGCTGTATGCGCTGCGAGATGCGACGGCGACCGTTCCGTATATTCCTCTGATCGTCGCGTCGATCATGTCTAAGAAGCTTGCCGAGGGTCTCGACGCTCTGGTTTTAGACGTAAAGACCGGCTCCGGTGCCTTTATTCAAAAATTTAGCGAATCAAAAAAGCTTGCCGAGGAATTATGTTCGACCGGGAAAGCATTTGGCGTGAATACGCTGGCGTTGATCACCGATATGAGCCAGCCGCTGGGAAAATTTGTCGGAAATGCTTTGGAGGTTTACGAATGCCTCAAAATACTTCGCGGCGAGGCCGAGAAATCGATGCTCCCGACGCTCGAACTTTCGGTCGAGTTGACGGCGAATATGTTGGTTCAATGCGGCATAGACAGAACAATTGAAAATGGAAAATTGAGAATTGAGAATGCACTGAGGTCGGGCGAGGCGTTAGATCGTTTTAGACAGAATATCGAATTGCAGGGCGGTAATCCGAAAGTCTGCGATAAGCCGGAACTGTTGCTTTTGAAAGGCTTAGTCCAAATACCGGTCTTAGCTGCATCGAGCGGATACATCAACGAGATCGATACTTTTGCCGTTGGCCGTGCGGTGTGTGACATCGGCGGCGGCCGCGTAAAGGCCGAAGATGGCGTCGATCACGCGGTCGGCTATGCGTGTGAAAAAAAGATCGGCGATCGTATTCGAAAGGGCGAGACACTCGGGATCGTGTATTGCCGACGCCGGAAGCAGGCTGATTCCATTAGCGAAAAACTGCAAAATGCATATAAAATAACCAAGGAAACTCATAAGACAACCAAATTGATAAGGGCGACGTTCTAACGATTATGAAACTTCGGGCATTATTGTCGATCTTGAGTTTAGTTGCTGCGTGTATGCTGATCTCGTCGTGCGCCAACCGGGCGGAGGCGAAGCGCGAGGGCTGTAAGATCAAGGTCGGCATCGTTTTCGACATCGGCGGCAAAAACGACCGTTCGTTTAATGCGGCGGCGTGGGAAGGCGTCAAGCGGGCGGAAAAAGATCTTGATATTTGTCTCTACGACGTCGAGCCGGGCAATCCAACCTCGATCGAGCCGGCGATGCGGGCTTTTGCCGAGAAGAATTTTGATCTTATTATCGGCATCGGATTTGCTCAGGGGCCGATCATGCAAAAGGTCGCGACCAATTATCCCAATATCAAATTTGCGATCGTCGACGGCGTTATTTTTAAAGAAGATGGCAAAACGCCTATGGACAACGTCGCGTCGCTCGTATTTCGCGAGCACGAAGGCTCGTATCTCGTCGGCATGATCGCCGCCTCGAAATCGAAGACGGGAACGCTCGGATTCTTAGGCGGAATGGATATTCCGCTTATTCACAAATTTGAAACCGGCTACGCCGAGGGCGCCCGTTCGATAAATCCCAACATTAAGATCATCGACAATTACGTCGGTGTGACCGACGGAGCCTGGAACAATCCCGGCAAGGGTAAGGAACTCGCGCTCGCGCAGATCGATAAAGGTGCTGACATAATTTTTACGGCCGCCGGCAACTCTGGCCTCGGAGCATTTGACGCGGTCGAGCAATACGGCAAAAACGACAAAGGCGAAGCGAACAAATTCGTCATCGGCGTCGATTCCAACCAGAACGGCGTAAAACCCGGTTTCGTCTTGACATCGATGGTAAAGCGGGTCGATAACGCGGTTTACAATGTTGTGCAAGAGGTTTTGGACGGCAAATTTGAAGGCGGTTTTCATGTATTCGGCCTCGACAAAGACGGTGTCGCTTACGCGATGGACGACAACAACAAAGGCCTGATCCCTGATGACGTAATTGCCAAAGCCGAAGAAGCAAAGAAAAAGATCACGGCGGGCGAGATCAAGGTCACGGATGCGATGGCGACAAAATAGTACATGTTAGAGTTAAGAAACATTACAAAAACTTTCGGTACTGTCATCGCAAATAATGACGTTTCGATCAATGTAACAAAGGGCACTATCCATGCGATAGTCGGCGAAAACGGCGCGGGCAAATCGACGATCATGCGGATCGCGTACGGCTTTTATAAAGCTGATAGCGGTGAGATTTTAGTGGACGGTAAGACGGTCCAGATACGCAGTCCGCATGATGCGATAGCTCTCGGCATTGGCATGGTGCATCAGCATTTTATGCTGGTGGACACAATGACGGTGGCCGAGAATATTGTGCTCGGAGCTGAGACTGGAACCGCCGCGAATCTCGATCTTGATAAAGCAAATCGCGACATCCTCGCACTCTCCAATGAGCTGCGTCTCGGCGTCGATCCAAAAGCCTATATCGAGGACCTTTCGGTCGGCCAGCAACAGCGTGTCGAACTGCTAAAGGCACTCTACCGAAACGCGGAGTTACTTATTCTCGACGAACCGACAGCCGTGCTTTCGCCACAAGAGGTCGATGAACTTTTCACCATACTTCGGCGGATGAAAGAGCACGGAAAGACGATCATCATCATCACGCACAAGCTCGAAGAGGTGCTAGCCATCTCAGACGAGGTCACGGTAATGCGGGACGGCAAGTCGGTCGGCAACGTCAAAACCTCTGAAACGAATGCGAAAGATCTTGCCCGGATGATCGTCGGCCGCGACGTGCTTCTGCGCGTGGATAAAACGGATGCCGATCCGAGGGACACCGTTCTCGAGGTCAAGAGTCTGAAAGTCAGCGGTAAGAGCGGACCGGCTGTAAAGGATGTTTCGTTTAGCGTTCGCGCGGGTGAGATAGTTGGTATTGCGGGGATCGAGGGAAATGGGCAAACTGAGTTGATCGAGGCTCTTTCCGGCCTTTTAAAAGCGTCCGGCGGTCATGTCGAGTTTGATGGCAAAGACATAACAAACTTTCGGGCGCGCGAGTTGAAGGAACTCGGTATCGCCCACATTCCCGAAGATAGACACAAACGGGGATTGCTTTTGCATTCCGATCTCGCTGAAAACTCGATTCTTGGTGTCCATTATCGTCAGCCTATCGCTGCGGCAACGGGACTTATGAATAACGCGGCGATCAGCAAACGAGTTGGCGAGATCATAAAGAACTTTGACGTTCGGCCACCGAATCCTGCTTTACCGGCAAAATCACTTTCTGGCGGCAATCAGCAGAAACTGATCATCGGCCGGGAATTCGAATTAGAGCCAAAGCTGCTGCTGGTTTCGCAACCAACCCGCGGTGTCGACATCGGCGCCATCGAATTTATCCACCGCAAGCTGATCGAGCTTCGCGACGCCGGATCGGCCATTTTACTCGTATCCGCTGAACTAGAAGAGGTTACGGCTCTCGCCGACCGACTGCTTGTGATGCGCGAGGGCAAGATAGTGGGCGAGGTCGATCCTAAAACCACGTCCGTTGAAGAGATAGGGTTGATGATGACGGGCGGGGATTAAGGCAAAAGGAAAAAGGCAAAAAGCAAACTTGTTATGTATTTGAGTTATATAGCTGATTTCGCGATTGTCCCGAATATGTCTTTCATTTTATCGATGGCCTTTTCTAAATTCTCCATAGACGTTGCGTACGAGATACGCAGGAATCCGTCGGATCCAAATCCTTCGCCGTCGGTCACGACGATGTGAGCCTCGTTTAGCAGTGCGTCTGCAACCTCCGCCGAACTGGCGAATCTCTCGCCAAACGTTCCCCGTACATCGACAAAAGCATAAAACGCACCTTCCGGCATCGGGCATTTGAAACCTCTGATCTCGTTGAGCGCCGGGATCAGCCAATCACGACGGCGTTCGTATTCGCCAGTCATGGCGTTCACGGCGGCGATCGTGGCATCCCGATTTCGAAGAGCCTTAGCACAGGCATATTGAACAAACGATGTCGGATGCGTCGCCGAGTGGCTTTGCAGCTTGACCATCGCATGCGTCCATTCCGGGTTGGCGATCGTGTAGCCGATACGCCACCCGGTCATCGCGTAAGTTTTGGAGAAACTGCCCGCGACGCAAACATATCGCCGCACTTCTGGAGGCAGAGACGCGAGCGAAAAAGGAGACGACGGCGGATAGGCAAAAAACAGATAACATTCGTCGGTCAAGACATACACGCCACGATCTGAGCAAACCTCGACGATTCGCCGCATTTCATCAGGAGGAATAACGCGGCCGGTCGGGTTATTTGGCGAATTTATTATTAGGAGTTTCGTCTTATCAGTTATGACCGCCGAGACTTGATCAACCGTCAGGATAAAATCAGTTTTCTCGGTTTCGATAAAGACGCTGTTTGCACGAGCAAAGGTTACGATCTCGGGAAACGTGACCCAGTAAGGCTTAGGAATGAGCACCTCGTCGCCCGGATTCAGCAACGTACACGCCGCATTAAACAACGCCTGCTTGCCGCCACACGAGGCCGCTATCTCGTTTACCTTGATATCCGCTCCAAATCGCGCGGCGTAAAATTCAGCGATTGCCGAGCGAAATTCCGCCAGACCGGCCGTCGCTGTGTATTTGGTCAAACCTTTTTCGAGGCCTTCGCATGCGTATTGTTTGATGAATTCAGGCGTGTCAAAATCGGGTTCGCCGACGGAAAGATCGATCACAACAATTCCGCGTGAACGCATATCCGTCGCCATCTGACCCGCGATCAGCGTCGACGAACCTTTCATCGCGGCTACATTGTCAGAAACGGGGAACGTGGTGGCCATAAGATTACTCTAACGCAAAGTTGCAAAGACGCAGAGACGCAAGGTTTGAGAAACGATGAAGCGATGTAAATTTCTT
>JAYUDV010000054.1:0-39249 GCA_043739565.1 Chloracidobacterium sp. | reverse complement strand
TTGTAAAATTGCGTCCTCCGATATAAGTGGAAATGTATAGATTGTTCCAGCCATTCCCGACCGCTTTTTCATCAACGTCCTCGGCTTGAGCGGAGTATTTTGCCGCGTCGGCAAATATTTCCAACGACCTTGTTTCGTCATTTTTTACCAATAGCGAAGATAGTATAAGCGAAAGTTGTGCTTTATTGGGTGTCGCTTTTGATTTCTGTAGAGTACTTTGAGCCGTATCGTACAAGTCGAGCGATGCCGCAATATTCATCTTTTGAGATTCACCCAGAGCCATCAACGCCCAGCTTTTGATTTCCAGAGAAGTTATCGACCGCGCTGTTTTCTCTGCATCTGAATAATTCTTCTCGGCTACCGAGCGTTCGATTAATACTAATTTGACAAAGTCTCTGAGATTTTCTCTTGTTGGGATGTCTGTAATTTCGTCGGCAAGCGATTGTGCAAGCTTTAAATAAACTGTTTCATCAGGTTTTCGCCTGCCCATGCTGAGAAGCCAGGAAGCAATCTTCATAAATCGAATGTCGCGTTCTTTTGAACCGACCGTTTTTCTGGCATCCTCAATTTGCGTTTCGATGGGATTTGGGTTTCGCAACGGGTCTGAAAGCTTATCCGGTGGAATAAATGCGGCCAAGTCCCGAAGCAATCCGTCTAGTATAGGCAAACTATCGATCATTTGATTTTTTATGAATGGCTTTATGAAAAGAACATATTCGGTGTAGATAACCAGCAACTCGTCGGTTGAGAGTTTTGGAAGATTTTGATTTGAATTTTGCATTATAACAATTTGTCTGCCCGAATTTAATAGAAATTCAAACAATCTATTCTGATTCTCTACTGTGGCGGAAGATTTGACGATAAGACCCATTACCGCCGAGAAATCCTGCACTTCAGTGCTGACTCTTTCTTTTGTAAAGCCAATTACTCCCTGATAAACCGTTGAAATCAGGTCGGAACGTTTCAGTGCCGAGAGTCCATCTACCAGCGAGGCAAATTCGGTTGAAATCCTTCCTGTTTGATCAAGAGACGAAATTGCAGAGGAAACGGAGCCTTGCGGATTAGCCGACAGATTTGCAATTGCCGATCGAATTATAAAATCAGCCTTTTGTCTATCTGTTAACAGGTTGGAGCTATCGGATGGCTTTTCGTCGTCCGTTTTTTTCTCCGTAATTTTAATTAGCCATTTTTTTGCTTTCTCTGGCGCCACTTTTGCGGCAAAGCTATAAATCTTATGGCGTTGGGTATTTGCATAAAATTCGTTATGTATTTCGTCAGAGAATGTGTCTTGCCAAGCCATCTCCAATAATTGCAGAGCGATGGGCTCATCGTATTTCCACAATATTATTGATGTTTTTATCCTGATCTCAAGCCTACCCCTTATATCGAGATCCGAAGCACGTTTGCCTATCTCACGAGCTAAATCAACAGCGTTATTCCGAAGAATAATCTTTTGAGAAGCATCTACGGCCATTTGATCTGGATTTTTGATTTGTATTTGTTGAGCAGAAGACAAGAGGACGTGAGAAAACAGAAAAAACAAAAGGATAAAAAGATCAATAAATCTCATGGAAATCTGCGAGAGGTTGGATGAGCTTCGACCTAACCATAGCCCCATCCAACCGTCGGGTAATCATAAAATACAAAACTGCCTGTGGACACGAAAGGAATTTAGTGCTGACAACTTGTATCGCCGTTCACGCAATAATTAAACCGATCCTGACAACTCGTAGGATTATTAGTAGGATTTGTACAATTTCTATACTGGCACACACATCTTTCACAAGTATTTCCGCTACAGCCACTGCCTTCTTCGAGTAATGGTTCTATATCTGCGAATACTTTTCCCGCGCCGGAAACAAAGTAAATTGCACAGATCAACACAAACGCCGCTAATAATTTCGAGACTACTTTCATTTAGAATTAACTCCTTTTTTGTGAGACTTAGGGTAAAGCACGGTGAGCGTATACTACCCCCCCCCCCATTTGTCAAATTGAGTTAACAACTTTTTCAATTTGACCGTCCGACTTAATCAATATTGAAATTAAAACATTAGTCTATTTTCTTATTCCTCCTCCACCGTACATAGCAGAGGATACTCTCTCGATTTTGCGAGGTTCATCGCTTTTTCGGATTTCATCGTGGCGATTTCGTATGGGTAGAGTCCGGCGATGCCGATGCCTTCGTTGTGGACTTTTAGCATTATCGTAAACGCCTCGGCCTCGTAGCGCGCAAAAACGTATTGGAGGACGAAAACGACAAATTCCATCGTCGTAAAATCGTCATTATGCAGGATGACCTTAAATAGCCTTGGTTTTTCGAGCCGCGTCCGCGTCTCGGTTATAACCTCGCTGCCGCCGTCGATGTCGGGAAAATCAGGCATACGAGCAATTTAACACAGCATATTTTGAAATGACCGCTAACAGGGACGATCTTTGAAAAAAAGGAAGTATTCGTGGCAACTCTGTGTATGGTATCGCACAGACGCAAAATGCCCCAGACCGTTATTTTCTCCTATTCTCTATTTTATTTGATTCGTCTTTTTCGGAGCTCCAAACTTAGGACCGCACGGTGACCGTGGCCTTACGCTCGAGTTTGCCCCATCCGACTACCGCTCCGCGGATCGCGGTGTATACCGATTTGACCATCACCCAATACATGACCTGCCGATAGCCGAATCGCTGGATTAGCAGCCAGCCGAGCAGGCGTTTTTGCTCGCCTTTTTCCATCATAAAGGCAACAAAGGCGCCGAACCAGTCAACTGCCAGAAAGAGAGCATAATAAAACAGCACTTCGTTAAGATTTGTCGGCGTATGGGCGTATTCCTGCTGGTGTACGAGCGTCGCCATAAAAGCCCAGAGAAGTGTCCAGACAAACATCAGATCCATCAGCGGCGAAATCAGCGGGAAAAATACCTGAAATATCCAGACGTTCGGCATGGCGACAAAGCCGAGCGTGCCAAATCGCGGGTTGAGCAATGCATTCTTGTGTTTCCACATGCATTGCAGCGTGCCGTAAGACCATCGGAATCGCTGCTTGGCGAGGTTTCGTAACGAATCCGGAGCTTCGGTCAGGCCGATCGCTGCTTCTTCGTAACCGATCTTATATCCGAGCTTGCGTACCTGGATCGTCAGATCCTGATCCTCGGCGAGCGTTTCGGACGAGAATCCGCCTACTTCCTCTAACACCGACCGCCGCCATGCACCCACCGAACCGGGGACGACCGTGATGCAGTTGAGCGACGCGAATGCGCGTCGATCAAAATTCTGCGACGTAACGTATTCGAGCGCCTGCCACTTCGTCACGATGTTAATGCGATTTCCGACTTTTGCATTTCCGGCGATCGCTCCGATCCGCTCATCGGCGAACCGGTGGGCAAGGGCGGATATGGTCTGCGGCGTAAATAGCGTATCCGCGTCGAGAGCGATTATCACCTCGCCCCTTGCCTTTCGCCACCCGAAATTGAGCGCCTCGGCCTTGCCGTCGTTTACCTTTTTGAAGATGGAAACGCGCGGGTTATCGCCGAAAGCTCCAATGGCAATCTCATACGTGTCGTCCGTCGAGCCGTCATCAACGACAATGATCTCGAATCTAGGATGATCTGAGGCCAAAAGGCTTTCGATGGTTCGCCAGATCACTTTTCCCTCGTTGAACGCCGGGACGACGACCGACACGAGCGGTTGATATTGTTCGCCAAAATGGTCGAACTCTCGACGACGCGACCTTACATATTGTGCAAATGCCAGCACACCGATCACCGCCATCCGGCCGAGCCCGAGAATTATCCCGATCAGAAAGAGCCATCGCATCAGCCAACCCGCGATTGAGACGCCGTAGAATACATACGAGTCGGCCCGCGCGTAAAACGTATGGCCTTCGGGAATCAGCGGCATCGCCTCTTCGGGCGTCATGTTGGCAAGCTCAGAGATCGTCGTAAATTCATAGCCGCGGTTGCGGAGCTCATGAATCAGCTTGGGCAATGCATCGACAGTTGCCGACCGGTCGCCGCCGCTGTCGTGCATTAATACAATATTGCCCCGCTCTTCCGGGGTTGTTATCGCCACCTGATTCAGTACCGTATCCACCATCTGATCGGCTGTATGCGGCGATCCGTCGTCATTTTTTAGTTTCCAGTCGTCCGGATCAAGATGGAGGCCGATGGAGATATATCCGAGGTTTTGTGCCTGGACGGTCGGATCGACTTCGTCAGGTGTACGAGGTTCGGCGTCGCCAAAATAAGGCGCCCGGAAAAGCCGCGTCGAGCGGCCGGTCAGAGATTCGATCAGGCGTTGGGTAGCATTTAATTCCAGTACCGTGATTTGCCTCGGCACCTCACCGAGATTCGGGTGCGTAAACGAGTGATTACCGATCTCGTGCCCATCGGCGACGATACGTTTTACAAGTTCCGGATTTGTCTGGCCATTCTGGCCGACGATAAAAAAAGCAGCCTTTATATTCTCCTGTTTGAGAATATCCAAAATTTTTGGCGTCCAAACCGGATCCGGGCCATCGTCAAATGTCAGCACGATCTTGCCGGGTTTGTCACCCGTTCGCTGTATGACATACGACGACGGGATCTGTTCGTAAACCTGATCAACGACCGCACCAGCCGAGTCGATCTTTATATCACGCACGCCGTCCTGCGGTTCCGCAGTAACCTGAAGAATCTCGCCGGTTCCCAGAAAATCGACATTGTAACCATATTTGATCGTCCGCAGGTCGTCGGCCGAGGCGATCTTGCCCCCCGATCCGAAGATTTTCCAAACCGACGGATCCTCGCTGCCCAAACGCCACAGGGCAAATCCCGCGACCTTGTACGGCCGCGCATTCTGGATCTGATTAAAGGCGGTCGATGCGTCCAAAAACCACACGCTGTGCTTTTTGCCGTCGTCTTCCGTGTAAGTAAAATAAGGATTTTTGGAAACCGGATCAAATTTTATATCGGCGGGCGAGTCGAGCGATTCTTTTGCGGTCAGGAGTGATTCCTGAAAAGTAACCGTCTCGCCTTCGCTCTTATCATTTGCCCAGTTGTAACCGTAATTTCCAAAACAAACTATCGTTTTCGCCGGCGATAGCTCCGACATTCGCTTCTTTAGGTTTGCGTCGAACCAATCCTGTCCGGCTACAGGCCCAGCGGATCCCGTCGACCAATGCTGGTCGTATGCCATCAGCATCAGATAATCGGTGACGCCGGCAAAAGCCTTGTAATTCCAGACAGGATCGTCGAATGGTACCGCTTGCGCAAGTATCAGGCCCCGTTTCTTAAACTCGGCTCGGAGCTCCTTCATAAAGACAAAAAGATTTGTCTGCGAGGCCTGCGGGACCTCCTCGATATCGATTGTGATCCCGCCAAATTTATATTGTTCGATGGTCGTAAGCAGCGATGCGACAAGATTCTGCCTTTGAGCGTCGGTCGAGATCGAATTCATCAGAATGTCCGAATTCCACTGCTCGTTCTTGTAATTTTGCAGCAGCGGCAATACCGGCATTTCCGGTTTGTTTCGCTGTATGAAATCAATAGCTTCCTTGTCTATATCAAGCACGAGCGGATTCTTTTCATCACCGGACAGCCTGATCCACTCAGGCACAACCCAGTCTAGAGAATTGATATTCTGCTTTAGCGAAGCCAGGCTCGAATCGTCCCAATTTACGAAAAAGCCGACGGCCAGCGGGTTGCCATTATACGGGGTGGATATAATGGGGACGTTTCCGCTCGCTCTTAATAGCTCGGCGTTGGCTGCGCGTTTAAGGGTGGCGTCGTCACGCTTTTTCTTTTCAAGCTTTGCCCTAACTCCCGTTTGTTTTGCGATGTTTTCGCCTTTTGATTCCGGCCGTTCCGGCGGGTGGAAATTAATATCCGCCTGCTGCGGAAGCGTCGCCACCGGTTTCAAACGTATGAGCGGCAAGAATGGATTGATGAGGACGCTTATAACAAAAAATGTCAGGAGAACCGTAACAATCGTTCCCAGCAGAATACTGATATAGGAAAAATATTGTCCGCGGCGTCCGCCTGCGTCCAGAAAAACCGGTTTGTTTCGGTCGATAAGTTCTTCGATATCCATTGCTATGTTAGGGCCGCCTATGAGACTACCGTACAAAGATACGATGTCTCGCATGCTAAGTTTTGCAAAAATTCCAGCATCCGCAAACTTCCCGCGTCGAGCGGCTCTGTTTTGATGCTGTCCCGGACTGCCGCGTTCGCAAAACCGTAACCGTATATTTACGCTATTTTTAAAGAAAACCCTAGACGGAACTAATATTTTCTGTTAAATTTCACTTGCGCTGTCTACTTAGTATGCAATTTGCCAAGATGGGTTCGACCCGGCTTTTGAAATCGGGTGTGCATTGATCGTTTTGTTTGCTACGAAATAATGATAAATGAGAAATTTTCATCGGCGGTGTTGCCGGAAAAGTATGCGGTGCCCAAACCGGGCGCCGATCTCGCGGCGCGCTCTATATCTAATGAGAAGATAGACACGATATTTGCAAGTGTCGGCCAGAAACTTAGAGAGGGCCATTCGGCCGAGGCGGAAAGCATACTGCTGAAGACGATCGCTGGTTATAATCATTCGCCGGACAATTTCGCGAATTTGAATCGGCTGCTCTCGTTTACGCTCGAAACGATTGGCCGCTACAAGGAGTCGCTCGAAGCCGTCAAACCATTTGAGGACGAAAAAAACCTGGGTGCCCTTTCGATGGAAACGCAGGTCCGGATCACGACCCAGCTTGCGATCGCATATAACAACCTGACCGATCAGCCTAAAGCAGTGACCCTGCTCAAGGAAACGCTGCAAAAGGCCGAGGAAAATAATCTCCGGCATCTCTCGGGTACGGTCGACATCGCATTGGCGCGTGTCTACCGCAAATTGAGCGAATATCCGATCAGCCGCGACTATGCCCAAAAAGCCCTCGAACATTTTCGCCAAAACGGCGATTGGTTGGGAATGGCCGAGGCATATCGCGAAATAGCTAATACACACCATCAGGAAGGAAACAGCGAAAAATCGATCGAGAATTTTGAGCTCGGGATCAATATAATCGGCAGTAATTCGGCTCCGTTTGTGCTCGGCAAGCTCTACACCGATATGTCCGGTGCATATTGGTTTCTACGGCGGCCGCAGGACGGAGTCGCATGTCTCGAAAAATCGATCGAGTTTTTCGACCAGACCGAACATGCTCTCAATTCCGTGATCGCATACAACAATCTCGGCATCAATCTGATGCTGATCGGCGAATGGGACAAAGCCGAAAAGATGATAAACCGGGCGCTTGCGATCGGCCTAAAAGGGGATCACGTACACGTCGCCGGTATTTATGATTCTCTCGGAGAATTAAAGATTTTGCGCGGTGACCTCGACGAGGCGGAAGAATTCCTCGAAAAAGCCGTCGAATTTGCCGAACAGCGAAAACATCAATGGTACACCGTCCAGTCAATGCGAAATCTCGCCCGATGTTACCTTGCCCAGGGCCAGATCAAAAAGGCCATCGCCAAGGCGCGCGCAACAATCGATTTCTCTCAGGAGATCGGTGACAAACATTACGCCAATATGGCCGGCCTTGTACTCGCCGAAAGCTATTTAAAACAAGGCGGCATCGAAGAATGCGAAGACGCTCTTCGTGTGATCGAAGATAGCGATCCGTCAGCGGATTTTTTTGTCCTCGGTAATATTCAGCGTATTCGCGGACTTGCCGCTCTCGAGGACGGTGACGACGAGCTGGCGATCCACCATTTTAGCCGCGGCCTTACAATATTTGAGGCGGGCGAGGACATCTACCACACCGGCCTAATGCACTTTCTGCTTGGGTCGCATCTCGACAATCGCGATGCGACCCGCGCAAAGCGTCACGTTGCGTCCGCCGCAGATATTTTCAAAAAGCTCGGCGCCCGCGGCCTGATGGATGCGACCCGAAAAGAGCTTGAAAGATTAGAGTCAACTGTCAATCTCAAACCTGCGCCGCGATCCGCACGGCGTACTAACTCGGTCGTTTCGCAATTATTGACCGTGCGGCTGGCGGAGGCAACTGCCTCTCGTGAATTGCTCTTCCGCGAACTGGTTGCCGTGCTCCAACAAGAGAGCAACGCAAAAAAAATCGTCATCGCCCAATTTAATGATCAAAAACGCCTATACCCGTTCATCACGCACGGATACTCGCCGCAGGAGAGCAACGAGTTGGTGACAAAGCTCCACGAGGCGCAGACAAAAAGCGATGAAAAGACGTTTGTGCGAACTAAAAACATCGCTGTGCTGCACCTTCGCGGATCGGCCGCGCCGCCCGCGATGCTGCTGATAAATCCACAGTCGGGTGCCGCATTGATCGATGACAGCTCGCTCCAGCCGCTGCTCCGCGTAGTCGAGCTCGGACTGGACGTGATCGCCCTACGCGAAAAAGATAAATCGCAACCGGCCGAGCACATATTGAACCCGTATACGTCTAACAGCCTGATGCCCGGTTTTATTCACTCATCACCGGCGATGACCGCTCTCGTCGAGGAGGTTTACAAGATCCGCTCGTCCGATGTGACGGTTCTCGTCACCGGCGAATCGGGTACGGGTAAAGAGCTTGTTTCGCGGGCGATCCACACGCTTTCGAACCGCAAGGACAAGATATTCGTTCCATTTAACTGCACCGCCGTTCCAAAAGAATTGGCCGAGGGCCATCTGTTTGGATACCGGAAAGGTGCGTTTACAGGCGCCGTCGCCGACTCGCCCGGAACGATACGCACGGCGGATGGCGGAACACTTTTTCTGGATGAGATCGGTGATCTGCCTCTCGATGTGCAGCCAAAATTACTGAGGTTTCTACAGGAAGGCGAGATACAACCGCTTGGCGAGAAAACACCGCTAAAGGTCGATGTGCGTATCATCGCGGCGACAAATATGCCGCTTGAGGATAAGGTCGCGGACGGTACGTTTCGCGAGGACCTTTATTACCGGCTCAATGTTATTCGCCTCCGCGTGCCCCCGTTGCGCGAACGCAGGGCTGAGATACCGCCGATCGTAAATTATTATGTTAATCACTATTCCGAGCGGTTCGGTAAGCACGATGTCACGTTTACGCCGCAAACGATCGATATGCTGATGGTTTCTAATTGGGCGGGAAATGTCCGTCAGCTATGTAACGAGATTCAGAGAGTGATCGCCCGCGCCGTTGATAATGAGGTCATCACGCCAGATCATCTCTCGCCTGAGCTAAAACGCAGCGCCCAGCCGCTGACGCCCTTTGACATCGACTCAAACGTCAAACCGATCGCCTCATATGACGGCTTTTTCTCGCCGTTTTCAAATATTTCACTAGGCGGAACTCTCGAAAGCGCCGTCTCCGAACTAGAAATGCAGCTCATCCGCGCGTCCCTCGCCAAGCACAACTGGAACATCTCACGCGTCGCCACCGAACTCGGCCTCACCCGCCGCGGCCTCTACCTAAAACTCTCCCGATACGGAATCGAAAAAGCCGCCTAGTTCTAGAGTTTAGTTTTCATAATCGCCTAAACACAGAAGATTTCAGCGGCAGTCTCATTATTTTCGGACATTTTTATCCACCGCAAGTCGCTCGTGACCGCGATGAATGATGTCTTCGCCTAACTTACGTAATTGAGCTTCGGATTTTATCTCAATAAATCGGCTGTTATTGAAGTCGTCTTCCGCTTTCATAATTTCCGCACGCAATTCTTCAAGTCGAACATCTTTAATCCGATCTTTTTCGTCCAGCAGCTCAAGAGCTTCGCGGACGACCTCTCCGGCTGAATTGTACCGACCTGATTTTACTTTCCGATCCACGAGCTCCGGCGTTAGAGTTATATTCATTCAGTTAAGATCCCCTGCGACATCAGCATAATGGGGATTACGGCTGTAGTAAATATTTCGACTTGCCTCAATTCCAACTGGTCAGTGACATATGCCGCTTGAGGTCCTTATAAACGACCGCCGTTGCAGTCCGCACCCGGCCGCGTCTGTCGGCCACGCGGATCACGACTCGGTAATTCATCCCGGCGACGACCTGTCGCTCGGCTTTTGTTATCTTGACAAGGGTGATGTGCTTTCCGGTTTTCGCGGATCTCGTTTTGACGGCGAAAGCAGCGGCGTTTTTGGCCTCTTTTGATTTAACTGAAATTTCGCGGTAATTGCCGGTCATCGGTTCATCCTGGGCCGAAACCCGATTCTCTGCGGCGATTGCTCCAAGTAAACCGATCACAAAGATCGAGCAAAGTATTAATTTTTTTGTCATTTTTTCTTCCTTTTTATATCAGATATAAAGGCTTAGAAACCACAATTCATTTTCAGGCCGAAAGGGCCCGTAATTGAACGACTATTTTCGTAAGCTCATCAATTACAATATCGACCTCATCTTTCGTATTAAATCGGCCAAGCGAAAAACGTATCGCACCCATCGCATAGGCGTACGGCACGTTCATCGCTTGCAGAACAGGTGAGGCCGTGTGGTCTTGCGAATTACACGCCGAGCCGGTCGAGACACAGACGCCGGCCGCATCGAGTTTTGCGAGGATCGCTTCGCCATTGGTGTTTTCGAATGAGATGTTCGACGTATTTGGAAGCCGTTTTGACGGGTCATTGGTTCCGTTTAGACGAGAATTTGGAATTTTGTTCAAAATTTCGGTTTCCAACCGGTCGCGCAACTCGCGCACCTGGGCCATTGGAGACATATCTTTTACAAACTCCGCAGCCCCTCCGATCCCGGCAATTTGATGCACCGCCTCGGTTCCGGCCCGGCGCCCGCGTTCCTGACCGCCGCCCGTGTAAAATGAGGGCAGATTGACGCTGTCGCGGATGTACAAAGCTCCGATCCCTTTCGGGCCGTAAAACTTATGGGCCGAGATTGAAAATAGATCAATCGCCGTGGCTTTCAGGTCGACCGCTATCTTTCCTGCGGCATTTACGCCATCCACGTGAAAAAGGGCGTTCGAGTTTTCTTTGACAATGCCGGCGATCTCTTCGACTGGAAACAAAATGCCCGTCTCGTTGTTTGCAAGCATCACGGAAACCACGGCCGTTTTGTCATTCAGGGCCGCACGCAACGCATCGAGGTCTAATAGGCCGTTCTCATCTGTGTCGAGCCACGTGACGCGGCAATTGCGCCCTTCCAATTTTTCGCAAAGCTTGCGGACCGCGTCGTGCTCGACCCTCGTAGTAATAATGTGATTTTTGCCCGGACTGGCTTCGAGTGCCCCCATGATTGCCCAATTGTCGCTTTCGGTGCCACCGGAGGTGAATACGATCTCATCCGCGAAACGAGCTCCCAACAATCCGGCGACACTCTCGCGGGCGTTGTCGATAACGCTCTTTGACTCGCGGGCAAACGAATACGCCGACGCCGGATTCGAATATGAGGCAGTCAAAAAGGGGCGCATCGCATCAAATACCTGCTGCGCGACGGGCGTGGTCGCATTATTGTCGAAATAGATCATATCGCTCGCTAATAGGGACGCCGCCAATTTACCATTTCCGTTTTACCAATTACAATTACGAGTATCTTGAACGCAATTTTAACAATAACCGAACCAACGGGGCGATGCTGGGAAATGACCATCAGCCCGGGCAATGTCTACACGATCGGGCGGGCGAAAGAAAATGACGTCGTGCTCAACGACCGCCGCGTTTCGCGTAAGCACGCCTTTATCGACGCGGGCGCCGCCGGATTTAGGATCGTCGACGGCTATGTGGAGAATGGCCAGCTTTCGCGAAGCGTCAACCACGTTTTTGTCAATGACGGCATTCTCCTCGAAGGCATACTCAGCGAGGGTGATGTGATCACGATCGGCGAGAGCAGGTTTGAGTTTCGCCGGGCCGAGGTACACGTCGAACCAAAGATCGTCGATTTTCCTGAAACGATGATAGCTATTGTGCCCGAGATCGAAAAAGCCAAGAGTGTGAATTTTGACGATTCGCCGATGGGGCATACGCAGGTCCAAATGTCGGTTAACGAGATCATCGGCCGGCGGTCGAACATGTCGCTGGAATCTGCGGTGGCGACGCCGGAGGAGATCAAGGATCTTAGGCGTAAGGCCAAGATCCTTGAGCTTCTCTTTGAAATGAGCAAAACCCTTGGCACGGTTTTTGAGTTAGAAGAAATATTTGAAAAGGCAACCGACCTTATTTTTCGCGGAACTCCGGCCGACCGCGTCGTGGCCCTGCTGGCAGAGGAGTCGGCAGATGGAAAGATAATTGAAAACAGCCTCTATCAGATCGGGGCGAAAACGCGTGAAGCCAGCATTGAAAAGCTGACCGCGAAATTGACCGTGAGCCGGACGATCACAAGCCGGGTAATGACCTACGGCATCGCGATCCTGTCGCAGGACGCAAAAACGGATGAGCAATTTCACGGTGCCGAATCCATCGTTTCGCAGGGTGTCAGGTCGACGATCTGCGCGCCGTTGATAACCCAATCTAATGTCCACGGCGTTTTATACGCCGACCGGCTCGATCCTTTTGCGGCTTTTTCACAGGATCATTTGGAGTTGATCAGTGCCGTGGCGGCGCAGACGGCCGTGACCGTTGAAACCGTAAAGGCTCATAAACGGCTCGCCCGCGAGGAGGTCGCGAGAGCAAATTACAGCCGTTTTATGCCGGAATACGTCGTAAAACAGCTCCTTGAAAATCCAAACTCGTTTCGGCTCGGCGGTGCTAATCAAACGATCACGGTGCTTTTTGCCGACATCCGTGGCTTTACGGCCTTTTCGGAACATGAAAATCCCGAACGGGTGGTCGGGCTACTAAATCACTATTTTTCAGCGATGACGGAGATAATTTTTGCGCACGGCGGAACACTCGATAAGTATATCGGTGACGGCCTGATGGCCCTTTTTGGAGCACCAACCGCAACGCTGGTGGATGCTCGTAACGCCCTCCAGGCGGCGGTGGCGATGCAAAAACGGCTCGTCACGCTCAATACGGAATTGGTAGCGGACGGTTATAAAGAGGTTGCGGTGGGCATAGGGCTGCACACCGGCGAGGCGACGATCGGGTATATCGGCTCTGAAAAGCGGTCGGAATACACGGCGATCGGCGATACCGTCAATCTTGCGTCCCGGCTCGAATCGAACACGACCGGCGGTCAGATCTTAATAAGCGAGGCAACCGCACAGGCCGCCGGCAACATCTTTCCGATGATCAGACGTGAGCCTCTAACGGTTAAAAATCGTTTGCAGCCGGTTGAGCTTTTTGAGGTAAAATGGGAGTAATTTGTCTTGGAAGCTCGGGCCGAAAAAGCATATAATTCAGGCGGTTAGTATGATTAGCGTATATCTTTATGTTAAAGATCTCATCCTTAAAAAAATTAGTCACCGATTCGATGGCGATTGACCTTGGTACGGCGAGTACGATAATTGCCGTTAAGGGCCGCGGTGTCGTGCTTGACGAGCCGTCGCTCGTCGCGATCAACGAAATGAGCGAAGAGATCGTCGCCTTTGGCCAGGAGGCCGCCGAGATGACTGGCCGCGAGGGCCGCGACGTCGTCGTGAGAGCGCCGCTGATCGGCGGCGTGGTCGGCGATTTTGAACGTACCAAAAAGATGTTGGCCCACTTTGTAAAAAAGGCAAAAACGGGCGGCTCCAATATCTCGCTCCAGGCCGTAATGAGCATGGTCTCGGACGTAACCCATGTCGAGCAGCGGGCGTTGTTCAATGCGGCGGACGCCGCCGGCATCGGTAAGGTTTTTATGATGGAAGAGGGCCTGGCCGCAGCCTTTGGCGCGGGCGTATTGTCATCTGACAAGCGTGCATCGGCGATTGTCGATATCGGTGCCGGAACAACAAATATCGCGATCGTCGCTAAGGGTTCCATCGTCCACTCGACGTCCGAACGCTACGGCAGCAACGCCATTAATGAAAGCCTCGCTACGCATCTTCGCCGGCATCGGGGCATTCAGGTGGGCCTCGAGACGACCGAGCATCTCAAGACGACGTTTGCGTCGACATTTCTGCCCGATGATCTGGCTAAATCAGTCGAGATCCGCGGCCGCGACGTCCAAACCGGCAGCCCGCACGCCGAAGAGGTTACTGCGGGCGAGGTCTACGCGATCGTCGAGAGCATCGTCCGCCGGATCGCCCTCCGCGTTAAAGATACACTGACGGAACTCCGGCCCGAGGTCGCCGCCGATATTTACGACCGCGGCGTGATCCTCACCGGTGGCGGAGCCCTGCTCGAAGGCATCGATCAATACATGCGTTCGTTCATCAATCTGCCCGTCACCATCGCCGAGGAACCGCGTTACGCGACCGTCAACGGCCTCGTAAAGATGTTCGAGGATCCAAAACTACTCGAACGCGTTTCACGCAACGAGCTTGGAGTTCTCCAAAACGCCGAGATACCGTTCGAGGTTTAAGACAAGTCAATAATTATTTTTTGGGTAGGTCTAACTCGCTAAGTTTGAGTGTCTTTGCTGTGCCGTAAGCTTCAATTATTCCGTTATCTCCATCTTTCATAAAGGTAAAATCAAAGACTATCGAATTGCCGTTTTTTAGTACTTCACGCAACACAGGAAATAGTACTGATTTATTCGGCAACAGAACCGCGCTTGATCCAAAATCGAAACCGAACGGAATCCATTTGTCGTTTTTATCCTTTAAGCCATGCCAAATGCTGATCTCGCGGTTTTCGCAGAGACCATTCATTTTTTTTCCATTTGGAAAAGTGAAGAAGCATTTGCCGTTTGGCAAATACATACTTTGCGTCGGTATGGTGACAGGCAGTGGCGAATCATTGTGAAGTCGCAACCATGCGGCATTTGAATCCTGCACTTCCTTTTTCACCTTACTCTCTTTTAGTTCGTCGGATTCGACCATTCTCTTCTCGCCCGGATCACTCATATCGCCGTAGTGGTCGAAAGTGATGTAAACCTGCTTTCTATATTTTTCCGTGCCAATAGCTGCCTGCTTATCCAGAATCGCTTTGGCCTCGTTTAAGATCGTCCTTCTCTTTTCAGCCTCAGCTTCGAGCTTTTTCTCTAGCTCTCCAGGTTGGTATTCAACGAGAAGTTGCCAAATCTTATCGCCCTTTTCTGCGTCAAATATGTAAAGGTTCTGCCCATCACCTCCGGCGGCAAAGGTTTTGCCATCTGGACTAAAGGCAATTGCATCATCACCAGAAAGACCGCTATCGCATTCGCGGATCGGATCCATTTTGTTGACGTCCCAAAGCAAAACTTCGCCTTTTATAAAGGATGTCGCAAACCGTGTTCCATTCGGGCTGATTGAAAGAGCTTCCATGTACAAATGTTCTGTGCTTCCAAACCTTTCGATCTCTTTACCATTGTTTCTGTCGAAAAGCTTAATCGCGGCCTTTTCCCGGTCACCAACCATTGCCAAAAAACGTTTCTCGTCGGGCGATGATACAAGAAACCCGACGCTTTCCCCGACCTTAAATTTCTTCAACTCATTACCCGAGGCCGCGTCCCAAGTTCTGACCGTGCCGTCATAGTGTCCTGTAAATATTTTCGTTCCATCTTTGCTAAATGCTGCAGTGGAAACCGGAACCGCAGAATAGCTAGTTGTCATGTTGCCACTTTTGGATTCGTAACCTTCGGTAGTCTTTATATATCCCTTCTGCGTCAAGGCTTTTGCGTCCCATAGCTTCAGATCGCCATTGATGAGCAGGATGAAATACTTTCCATTGGAGCTGAATTCAAGTTTGTCCGCATCGCGCTGACCGTCGCCGGTTTTGAACGAATTCAAAAGCTTTCCGGTTCGGTAATTCCACAATCTCGCGTTCTGTTGGTCGTCAACCGACATCAGCGTTTGGCCGTCAGGGGCGAAAGCAATAACATTTATGGGATCATCGTGCTTTACTAATTTTCCCACTAACTTTTTGGTTTCCGTATCCAGCAAATAGACCGTTTTATCGTTTCCCGCAAAAGCAAGGGTGCGTCCGTCCAGACTGTATGCAATGGTCTTTATTGTGCTTGGGTGACCATCCAAATATCGCGAGTAGCCAGTCGAAACGTCAGTAATTCTGATTGAATGGTCACTCCCGCCGCCAGCTTGAGCAAATAATTTGCCGTCACCGCTAAGATCAAGAGCACCACCCGGACTTGTAAATTCTTCTATCTTCTGCGATTGGTCATTTTTTAGATCGTACAAATTGAACGCATTACCGCTAACAATTAACTTCGTCGCATCCGCATTAAATCGACTATATGTCCGTCCTATATCATCGATTGCGATTGACTTTATAACCTCGTTGCTTTGCGTATTCTTAAGAATGAGGCTGGTTTTACTGGTTTTCACTGCTGCGATTTTCAGGTCCTCCGAAAAAGAGGTTTCCCATTCATAGGTTCGGCGTTGAACACATTTCTCGGGAATGGTTTTTTCGTCAGCAATGCCATTTCCGATGTTCCATTTCGTAACATTTCCATCCAGATTCCCCGTTCTAACATAACCTGCTGCGTCGAAAGCTAGGGCGACAACCGTGCAGGATCGACCTTTAATTTCCTTGATAAATTGCCCAACTTTCGCCTCAAAAATCTTGATCTCGTCAATGCCTGATTGTGGTGAGGCTGCTGAAACAATTGTTTTCCCATCGGGAGCGAAAGCGACGGCTGTAACGCTATCGTGATGAGCGTCTGTTCGCCATAGCAGTCCTCCGGTATTTGCGTCCCACAACTGAATTGTCCCATTTCCACTACCGGAAACGAGTCGCTTCTGATCCGCGCTCCATGCAAAACTCGTAAGAGTGTAATATTCGTCAGCTTTTTGAACAGCGGAAGTCGGACGTTTCCACAGTAACCTACCGGATTTCACTTCCCACATGCAAAGCATTCCGTCCCCCGAAGAATACGAAACCAGATAGGCATCGTCGGGACTAAATTTAAGAGTTATTACACTACTACCGTTTCCAAATTGAAAAGGCACGTCCTGAGGGAAAAAGCTCGACGAAGCGAATAAAAAAAGAACAAGTAGAAGAAGAATTTTTTTCATACAAGTCAGATCCACTGGTAAATGACAACTAATTAGATGCCGAGATACCAATTGAAGTCTAGGTTGACCTCTTTAGTTTTCCACTTAATTACTCTTGTTACTGTGCTATTCTTAGTGCATTGATCCGCATTGGCTTGACCGTGAATCGAGCGTGAAAAGATGCAGTTTACCAATTACATACCAACGATAAACACGCTGCGAAATGTACTCGACATCGCGCTCGTTTTTATCATCGTGTACGTCGTGCTCAAGCTGTTTCGCGGCACGCGGGCTGTTCCGACGGTCGTCGGGATGGTCATTCTCGCTTTGCTTTACTGGCTTGCGGCGGCGCAGGAGCTATCGACGCTCGAATTCGTGCTTCGTTACGCGGTCGGTTTTATCGGCATCGCGATCATCGTGCTGTTTCAGTCCGAGATACGCCAGGCGTTGATGTATTTTGCTAATCGTCTGCGTTTTCCGATCCTAAATCGACAGCGGGGACAGTTCGGCGGCAGCGTGTATGACGAGATCGTTCTTGCGGTCACGACGCTGGCATCGGAAAAGACCGGCGCGCTGATCGTCATCGAGCGAAATATCGGCCTCAGGAATTTCATCGACGCCGGTGTCCAACTTGACGCGCGTTTGAGCTACGATCTGCTCGTGACGATCTTTAACCCGTCGACGCCGCTCCACGATGGAGCCGTCGTAATACAAAACGAAAGGCTTGCGGCCGCGTCGGTCTTTTTGCCGCTGACAAAAAATCCCGAAATTTCGCGCGAGCTCGGCACGCGTCACCGGGCCGCGATCGGAATTACCGAAGGCTCGGACGCAATCTCGCTCGTCGTTTCAGAGGAAACCGGCCTAATCACGTATGTCGAAGCCGGTGTCGTTCACCGAAATCTGGATACAAATCAGCTTCGCAAACTCCTGCTCGACGCATTAGAGATTCCGCTGATCGAATCGCGTCGCGATAAGAATTTCACCACTGAGAACACAGAGACCACCGAGATACCTTGAAGAAGATGGCCGGAAAGCACTTCGCCAAACACATTGTCCGCAAGCTCTTCCTGGAGGATTGGGCACTAAAATTGATCGCGCTCGTCATAACGCTCGCGCTGTGGTTTGGAGTCACCGGCCTTAGCACCCCGACAACCAGACGCCTGATCGTGCCGCTAAATCTGAGCATTTCTAATAACGCGGAGATCACGAACGCCCCGCAGCAGGATGTCGAAATCGAAATCAGCGGCGACAAACGTAAGATTGACCAAATAATCAAGAGCGATTTGGTTGCGTCAATCGATCTGACGGATGTGCCGCCGGGCGACCAGGTCGTATCTTTATCTCCAGAAACCGTCTATGTCCAACTGCCGCAGGGCGTAAAACTGATCCAGGTTGTGCCGATCCGTATTGGGATCAACATCGAAGCGGTCGAGGAAAAGGATATCGAGGTCAAGGTGCTGGCCGATGGCGCACCCGCCAACGGTTACGAGGTATATAGCGCGTCGGCAATGCCG
This sequence comes from Chloracidobacterium sp., assembly GCA_043739565.1. Taxonomy (GTDB): domain Bacteria; phylum Acidobacteriota; class Blastocatellia; order Pyrinomonadales; family Pyrinomonadaceae; genus OLB17. Next base: position 20,825 of record JAYUDV010000054.1, on the reverse strand, counting down.
TCAAAGATCCGCGTTCGCGGGCCGGCAAGTTTTATCAAGACGCTGGATTTTGTTCAAACAGATAAGATCGATCTGACCGGCCGGAAAGAAGAGTTTACGGTAAAGCAGATACCGGTAAGCGTTTCAAACCCGAAAGCGGCGGTGCTCAATACCGTCGTCGATGTTTTCTTCCGCATCGGCGAAAGGCGCGTCGAGCGAGCGTTTTCGATTCCCGTCGCCGGAGCACCGGGTAAAACTGCTACCTTTACGATCTACGGCCCGCGAACGCTGATCTCCAAAACGCGCGCCGATGCCTTCAAAGCTGACATCAGTGGTGACGACTCGCTGCAGCTTACACTGCCGACCGAACTTCAGGATTTCGTTGAGGTCAGGAAACTCAAGGTCAGGTAGTACCTCTCCAATCGCGACTTGATAAAAACTCTTTGATATCCTTACGCATTTCTTCCGTGATCTCGTGCTTTGCCGTGTAATGTTTTGAACGGTAATTCGGAATCCGAGCCGCGAGCTTTTCGTCGAATGTGCGAAACTGTTCCTGAGTGTAAAACTCGTCATCGTCACCGTAAAGATAAAATGTCTCGGCCGAAAATGGTTTGTAGATCGGGTTTGTGTCGAGGTCGCCGGGTATGCCGCCGCAGACGCCGATGACGCCGCTCAAAACTTCCGGGTGCGTGAACGCAAATCGAAAATTTAGCGCGCAGGCCTGCGAAAAACCGTAAATTAATATCCGCGCCCGATCTATAGTGCCGTCCGCCGAAAGCTTTTCGATCACATCCAGCACAAATTTGTGGTGACGAGCAACGTGTTCCTCAGGCTTATGATCCGACAGCCAGCCAAACCCGACGCGATAGCCGTCGTCCGTCCGGCGATAATGCGGATGCGGCGCCTGGATCGACGCGATCACAAAATTATCCGGCGCGACAGCTCTCGCCTCGCGCATCATATATCGTTTATGCGCTCCGTAACCATGGACCGCGATCAGCAGCGGTGCCGGTTTTATTACGTTTTCCGGCACAAAGAGGTCGTAATATAAATTGATCTCGGCCGTCAGGCTGAGATCGGTCTGCAAATTTTCATCAGTCATAAAATCGGTTAAACACGACATGCCAACTTGGCACATAAAATCAGAAGCCTCGTAGAAATGAGTGAAGCTTTTGTCAGGTGGCTAATCGGGTTGGCATCGATTCCGGCATTTCGTCCCAAGTACGGCCTTCTAAGACGCGACCATGTTTCTTCTTCTGAACACCACCCCATTGCTTAAAAAAGAACGCGACGCCGGCATCGACACATTGCTCGCGGATACTAGTAACCCAACGAATAGGCATGGGCCTCGCTCCAAAGCCACTCTCTCCACCAACTATCGCCCAATCGATACCATTGAGATCAAGATCCTTAAGGGGTCCAATTAGAGGCTCTAACGAAAGAAACTTTGTTTTTGCTCCAGTTCGTCTTAAATGATCGATCCTAGATACATATTTTTGACTTTCGACCGAAACGCCCATCCAAATATTCGGTACCCATTCCAACAACGGCGACAGTTGTTCGAGTCTGTCGGCACGTTTTGTTAACACCTGGAATCGGTGCCAATGCGCCCGTTTCATAACGTCAAAAACATCTTGGACGTACTCAATGGGAACATCCTTATGAAACAGGTCGCTCATCGAGTTCACGAATATCGTCTGAGGCTTTTTCCAACGGAGCGGTAGTTCCAGCATATGCGGCTGCAAGGTCAATTTGAACCCATTTCGATAGTTGTTCTGACCCATTGCCTTTAGCCGCTTCGACATTCGCTCGGCGTAGCAATTCTTGCAGCCCGGACTGATCTTGTTACAGCCAGTCACTGGATTCCACGTCGATTCTGTCCATTCAATTGAAGAATTTGATGCCATTATCGCTCTGACTGCCCTTGTTTATCGGTGATTATTTAGAATATGTTCTGCTATCTTGTTACCAGTTTCGTTGTGTGAGGCGAAAAATAAATAGTATAAGGTTGCACCTATAGAATTCTTCACCTTAATCGGTTTCGGAACAAACTTGAATCCTGCTGTATCTTTTAATCTTTCGCGAAAACTCTCGGCCACAGCGTCATTTGAAGTTTTTTCAATGTCGGCCGGCCCGAATAGTCTCGCCTGAGGAGATTCTGCATAGGCCGCATCTTTCCAACTTTCATCACCCCAAAATGCTGTCATTCTTTTGCTTTCGTTCGGATCGGCCAATTCGAGCTTCTTTAACAAAACATTTCTATTCATGTCCATAATCGGAAAATTTAGAAATATTTCGATTGATTTCATTTGTCCAGCCGTAACAATGACCTCCCAGTTGAGGTGCAAACCATACGGGTCTAATAAACACAATGCTCGACGGTAGTCCTCATATCGAACCTTAGGGAAAACTGTTTTCAAAAGGATCTCATTACAATCACCCTGATATATATGTACGTTGCTTTGTCCTCGAGCTAATTCGGACAAAATATCTATCTTTTTTCCATCAAGATCGATTAGGTAAAGCTCATTAAAAGGAGGGTCCACATGCAGAGCGTTCAGCGGACTTCCAGGAATCACGCCTTTAGTATCACGAGATAAATGGAAGCCTGCTCCAGCAAATGCGTCGATATAATCGTGTTTGATGTAGCTTTGTTTCGAAAGGACAAGCGAGTATTTCTCAGCATACTGTCGCACTATCTCAAGCTTAATCTCCGACCACGACCCAATTTCTGTGACTCCAGATATCTTTTCCATCAGTAGTACCCACTAAAAATATAACCCTTGTGTTGCATAAATGCAATTCTGTCCCACATTCAACGCACACCAAATACTTATTTGGTCTTCCTAGTGAGCCAATCTCAAAGTTTTTTTGGATATTCGACTCGACTCGAACGAGTATGTTATAGCACCGAACGGAGCATAGAGTAAAGAACTAACTCCGTGCAGACCTTGAGCTTATCGAACATCTCGATTTAGGTTGCGGGCGTGGCCCAGCGCACGGGGGCAGATTTTGGCTGTGCGGAGGTCGAGGATGAGGATGCCGTCTTCGTCGATGTCGGCGTCGTAAAAGCGGACCGTGTGGGGCAGGTTGATGCGGTGCTCGCGGGTTAGGCGGTGGCTGCGGACCATTTTGGCGCCGGCACGATTTGAAACGCGCACCGGATAGGCGTTGCGTGTCGTGAGAGCGGCGGGCTTGAGGCCGATGCGTTTGTTGGTGGTGTCATAGAGGATCAGGAATGCTTTGGGTTCGCCCATCATTTCGTATGTGACGCGGCTCATCACGATATCGCCCATCGGATTCATCGTCACATAGATACCCGCGTATTGCGGCACCACATCGCCGCGCGGAACTTCTTGCCAGTCCGCTCTCATAGTTGGATCATTGTTTCATAGATAAGATGCATTGTCAAGTCTGTGGTGGTTAACGGTGCAATCAGGGTTTGGGTTGAGCGGATGCAAGCGAAAAGGTTAACGCAGGCATTAAATTTTTGGGACGCAGTAAATTTTGGTCATACGAAGACCCTTCCGGGTCATACGGAGAACCGCTCTGGTCATAAGGATGACATTTTGGTCCGTTATGAGGACGCGGTTTGGGACACAAAAGCACCCAGTCGCTATCGCTCCCGGTTCTGACTGCTGATGGCTGACTGCTGACTGCCTATTGGAGCCCCGCGACGGCCATTAGGTTTGGGGTAAACGCGGGTTCGCTGTGGTCGAAGACGTCGTCGAGTTCTTTTTCGACGCTGCCGTGGCCGGCGGGAATTCGCTTGATCATCGGCTGAAACCCGCGAAAATCGTAGAGCTCATTATCAAGTAGGTGCGAGCCGGTTACATTGGTGAGCGCGGTCATCATCGTCGCACGGATATACGGGGTTTCCTTTTCGAGCTCGTTGATAAGCCGTTTGATGCGGGCACGTTTTAGATTTGGCTGCGCGCCGCATAGATTGCAGGGAATTATCGGGAATTTTTGTTCCCCGGCGTATGTCGCGATCTCCTTTTCCTGACAATATGCGAGCGGGCGAATGATCGTATTGCGGCCGTCATCGCTGCGCAGGATCGGCGGCATCGCCTTGAGCTGGCCGACGTAGAAAAGGTTCATCAAAAACGTCGCGATGATGTCGTCGCCGTGATGGCCGAGCGCAATCTTGGTACAACCCTCTTCAACCGCAACATTGTAGAGAATTCCGCGTCGCAGGCGTGAGCATAAGCTACAGTAAGTTTTGCCTTCGGGTATGTGGGCCGTCACGATCGAATAGGTATCTTCCTCGACAATGCGGTAGTCAACGCCTATCCCCGTGAGGTAATTCGGCAAAACTTCTTCGGGAAAATCAGGTTGCTTTTGGTCGAGATTGACCGCCAGAATATCGAATTTAACGGGCGCGCGCCTCCGTACATCGAGCAGCAGATCGAGCAGCGTATAGCTGTCCTTGCCGCCGGACAGGCAGACCATCACCCTATCGCCCTCTTCGATCATCGAAAAATCAGCGATCGCGCGGCCCATTTTCTTTAGCAATTTGGTCTTTGTTTTGGTTTCTGTCTGCAACTTTCCTCTTTATTCTCCCAAACCTTTAATTTTTGCACGCCGCCCGCCAAATGACAATCACTGTGCAACGCTTGACCAGCCAGCGCCTCTAACGAATAATGATAGCTACCGCATCAGCGATTTACACTCTTTCACAATACAGGGGCTTAATGTCACGATCCATCAACTTCATTTTTCTTCTACTAGCTATATTCTGGTTTCTTTTACCGGCTGCTTTCGCTCAGGACGACAAAAAGGTGCTTGGCGAAGTTACGGTTCATGCCGAAGACACGATCTATAAAAACATTCGCGGGCTGTCGGCGGCCGGCGATTCATTTTCCGGCGATTTTGCGACCGTTAATAATGTCGTTTTGAAAAAAGATGCGGCGGTTTTTACGCTCAAGAGCGGCGAGATCTATTTTATCAAGCCGGTCGAGGGCAAAACGACGGGTGCCGTTTTTATCGGCAGCGGCGAATTTTCGCTGACGCCGCCGGTCGAGATTGAACGGCGACATCTGGCTATTTTCGTCGATAAACCTTCGATTACCGAAGCCTTTGACGGCCTTACGATGTTTTTTACCGACGACACCGTCGAAGCATTAAAAGGGTTGCCGGGCGTCAAGATGGGCAGAGGTGGCCCGCAGGCCGAAAAGGCACGATCCGCGTTTAGGGATAAAGAGAAATTGCTTCGCGACCAGTTCAAATACAACATCACGTCTCGAATACTCTCGGATCTTTACGCTCCCGAGCGAAAAGGATTTTTCTCGGTATTTATCGACGGGCAAAAATACGGCAAATTGATATACGGCATCGATCCGCTCGGCCAGTCCGAGGTTTATCCCGAACAGGTAGATCTGGTCAGCTACGGCGAGACTAACGGCGGTATCTGGACCGCGTTTCACATGGAGGCCGAGTATAAAAAAGGCACGGCGAACAGCTGGACTGACCGCCGGACCTACGATATCCGGCATCATGATATCGACACCACGGTCGAAGGCACCCGACTTAAGGTGACGGATGAGATCACTTTGGAGATGCGCGAGACAAACGCCCGTTTTTTGCCGTTTGACCTCTATCGCAGCCTCCGCGTCCAGTCCGTGACTGATGAAGCGGGAAGCGCCCTCAATTTTATTCAGGAAAAGAAGGACGGAGACGCGGATTTCGGAGTAATTCTGCCAGCGGCGCGCTCCGTCGGCAAACCGTTTAAGATCAAGGTTACATACGAAGGTACTGACGCGCTCCGCGAGGCGGGTTCAGGCAATTTTATCCTCATCCCGCGCTCAACCTGGTATCCAAACAATCCGTCGTCGGCCTTTGGCGACAGGGCGTCTTTCGATATTACGTTTCGCTACCCGAAAAAATTAGTGATGGTCGGCGTCGGATCGCGAGTCGGCGAAGACAAGGTCGAAGGCGATTTGAAAGTATCGAAATGGTCGAGCGGCGAGGTCGAGCTGGCGGTCGCGGGCTTTAATTACGGTGACTTTAAGATGAAGGAGATACCCGATGAGACGACCGGCCTAAATCTTGAGGTTTATACAAACCGGGTCCTGCCAGATGATATCGTCAGAGTTCAACGGCAGATCGAGCAGGCGGAAAACCGGGGCGTGGTCACCGGTACGACGCTTGGGGCCTTGAATACCGGCGGGATGGCCGAGACCGTTTTGAATGAGGCCCAAAACGCGACGCGGATTTACAACGCATTTTTTGGCAAGCTGCCGTATAAACGCCTGGCGATGACCCAGCAGCCGGCCGGATTCTTTGGCCAGGCGTGGCCGACACTCGTTTTTATGCCATACACGGCGTTTTTTGGCGATACTGAGCGGGTACAGCTTTTTGGCATCCGGGGCGGCACCGACGGATTTTGGCGCGAGGTGGCGGCCCATGAGGTTGCTCATCAATGGTGGGGCCACACCGTCGGCTGGACGAGCTACCACGATCAGTGGATGAGCGAGGGCTTTGCCGAGTTTTCGACATCGCTTTTTATCCAGTACGTAAAAAAGGATACAAATAAATTTATATCGTTTTGGGAAAACCAGCGAAACCGGATATTAGAAAGCACGCCGCGGACAATGGGACTTAAACCCTACACGGTCGGACCCGTTACGCAGGGCTACCGTCTAAACAGCGCCAAGACGGGTGCCATCGCGCAGTCGATGATCTATCCAAAGGGCGCGTTTATTCTTCACATGCTGCGAATGATGATGTTTGACCATAGAAAGGGCACGAAAGACGAACGGTTTCAGAAGATGATGACGGACTTTCTCGCCTCGCACTATAACAAGGATATCTCGACAAATGACTTCAAAATCGCCGCCGAAAAGTATATTTTGCCCGCGATGGACATAGACAAAAACGGCAAACTGGACTGGTTTTTTGATCAATGGGTTTACGGCACGGAAATGCCGTCGTACAAATTTACCTATACGATTACGCCGGGTAGCAACGGCAAGACCGTGCTTAACGGCAAAATCGAACAGACCGGTGTTTCAAAGGATTTTGTCATGATTGTCCCGATCTATCTCGATTTTGGAAAAGGATGGTCATATCTGGGCTCCGCGACCGTAGTTGGCAACTCGACGATCGAAGTAAAAAATATTTCGCTCCCGGAGGTGCCAAAAAAAGTGGCGATAGCTGCATTGCAGGACGTGCTGGCGGCGAAGATAGAAAATACACAATTGTAAAAAAGTTGGTCGCACGGGCGTTTTCTGGTTTATTATAGGGTGGAAGAGTTATTCAATAAAGATCACTCATATAGATCCGCCGTTGAGATGGTTTTCGGATTCGGGACGAAAACCATTGCGGTGGATCTAAAAGCGGGATATTCAAAAAAGCGAGGTATAAATATTTATGATCAGAATGGGACGAGGCAACAGATCCGACCAACCAGGTTCGAGCGACATTCAGGAACAACCGGCAATTGAACCGTATCGATATGCAACCGAGGCGCAAGCCACGGGTACACGGGCTATTTCTGAAAGCGATTCGATGGCGCGTGATATCAAGGAGGGCCGACTGAGCGGCTTTGTCGGGCACGGCACGACGCTGACCGGCGAGACGCAATTTCACGCGATGCTCCGCGTTGATGGCCATCTGATCGGAACCGTGACATCGGATTCCGGTACTCTAATTATAGGCACAAATGGCCAAGTCGATGCCAATATTATCGTAGCCGCCGCGATGGTAAATGGAACCGTAAATGGCGATATTTATGCAACCGAAAAACTGCACCTCGGCCGCACCGCCCGCGTAATGGGCAATATTCAATCGCCTCGCCTCATTGTCGAGGAGGGAGCTATCCTCGAAGGGAGCTGCAATATGCTTAAGGCCCGCGAAACTCAGGAGGAAGAAGCGGTTGCCGCAGCGGCGGAATTAGAACAGCCTGAGTTGCCAGCTTATGTGACCGAGGCAACAGCCGAAGAAACTGACGATGACGATGCGGCGTATTTGTCGGATGATGAAGATGACGAGGAAACGGCCGAGGCGGCAACGGTCTGAACAGCAAAATCTCCAATATTTTCTGATTGAAAAAGGCGGGTCGACCCGCCTTTTTTGTTTGTTTATTCTCTCAATACCAACTATATTATGGCTGACTAACGCTTTATCCAATCAAAAAACAACCGGAGGAATCTAAGTTTATGTTTAGTGAATTCAAGGCATTTATCGCTCGGGGCAACGTACTCGATCTGGCGATCGCCGTTATATTGGGTGCCGCGTTTGGAAAGATCATTACAACTTTTACCGATGGTATTATCTAGCCGATCATTGGACTCGTGACCGGAGGAGTAGATTTCAAGACGAAATTTATCGACCTCAGCGGCAAGCTTCACGCCGGAGCACCGCCCGAGCAAATTGACGCCGCTGTAAAGGCCGGTGAACCGCTGCTGCGGTACGGCCAACTGATCGACGACATTATTAATTTCCTGATCGTTGCTTTTTGTGATGTTCCTAGTAGCAAAATGGGCGATGGCATATTTTGCAAAACTGGCCGCCAAAACGCCGCCGCCGCCGGAGCAATTGCTTGGAGAAATCCGTGACATCTTGAAGTCTCGATAGTTATCAGAAATAAAACGGAATTAGACAGATTGATACCGTACTGTTTACCGAAACGAAAAAGTTTTTTCCGGTGTCACACATCGGTTGAGACCCACATCGTGGTCGGCCACGTCATCGATCCACTTAACCGGCGGAAAATAACTGAGGCCGATCTTTACACAATCAGGCCGGCAATTCGCCAGCAGCTTATCGTAAAATCCTTTGCCGTAACCGACGCGCATACCCCGTTGGTCAAAGCATAAAAGCGGCACAAGCACAATGTCGAGATCGACGGCATCGAGGCTCTCGCCGTTCGCCGGTTCGCTTATTCCCCATGCGTTTTCGACAAACTCGGTTTCCGCAGCGAACGCCACACTCTCGATCTCAATGCGTTCACGATCAACCCGAGAAGTGATAGTTCGAATAGACGGAAAATCGGTCCAGACCTTTTTGTAAATTGGCGATGTGTCGATCTCGCGGAATTTTGCGATCGGTATAAAGCAATGGAGGATTCTGACCTTGCATAGGTCAAAGTCCGCAAAAAACCGGTCGGCGATCCGGCGGCCCTTCTCGGCCATTTCGTCTGTAGAAAGAGAATTTCGTGTCTTAAGATAGATCTTGCGGAGTTCGGATTTAGTCATCTTAAGAAAGAGCGATAAACGCTATCCGCGTTTTTTCTCAGGCCGCAGCTTATTGGCCACCGTGGTTCTAGGAGTAACTTGAGCGGCCCGAAATTCCTGACCGGCGTTCGTCCCCTGTGCAGCCTTTGTCGTGGCGAGCAGTTTCGAATCGTTTAGTAATTTTTGCGCTGCCTTGGCGCTCTTGCTCAATCTTTTTTTGTCTTTGGGCATATAAATATCCTTACGAGCCGTTTGAAGCATCGCTGACGCTAACGCCGCCGCTTTCATTTTCATACCAATCAAAAGGTTCTTCGATGTCAGCCTCGGCTTCCGGACGTATGATCAATCGATGCTTCATCGCGTTCGTGTAAGCCGCTTTTCCAGTTCGTCCCAAGAGACTCCCGAGTCGGAATCGTCTTCGTAAGCATCCAACCGAAGGTCAAGTTCCTTTTTTAATTCCTCCGACAACGGCAAATCAGACGAATCAGCCGCGATACTGTTCCAAATGTCTCCGACGATTTGAAGCCTGTCGGTTACGCTTAGTTCTAAAATGTCGGCAACTGAAGTGTTCATATTGAGAACCTTTCCTAACGATTATACCGCAATTTTCCTTTCCCGATAATAAATCAAATCTTCACAATCCAGCCGCCGCCGACAACTTCGTCACCGTTGTAAAAACACGTCGCCTGGCCGGGTGTGATGGCACGCTGCGGTTCGTCAAACACAATTCGTGCACGAGCGTTGGGTAGCGGATGAATTGTCGCCGCTGCCGGTTCGTGACGGTATCTAACCTTGACCTCGGCTCGAACTGCTTCGGATGGTTGGTAAAACGCGACCCAATTAACTCCTTTCGCAATAAACTCTATTGAGTCAAGATCATCGGCTTCACCGACGATTATTTGATTTTTAGCTCGCTCGATCTGCAGGACGTACAGCGGCTTTTCGTGTGCGATGCCAAGACCTCGTCGCTGTCCGATCGTATAGCGATGAATTCCTGTGTGGGCCCCGACCGGTTCGCCTGCGGTGTTTACAATCTCGCCGCTTGCCGGAAGTTCATCGGAGCGGCCTTCGTGTTTGAGATAGCGGTCGATAAACTCAGAATATTTGCCGTCGGGGACAAAGCATATCTCCTGTGATTCCTGTTTCTCGGCGGTGTAAAGATTAGCGTCGCGTGCGATCTCGCGAACCTCGCTTTTGAGCATTTCGCCAAGCGGAAAATAAGACCGTGAAAGCTGATCTTGATCGAGTTCCCACAGAAAATAGCTCTGATCTTTCCAATGATTCTTTCCGCGAAACAGACGGTAACGGTTTGCCGCTTCGTCGAATCGGACGCGGGCGTAATGGCCGGTCGCAACCTTATCGCAGCCGAGTGAGATCGCCATCTTATCGAGCGACGCAAATTTTAGACGCGAGTTGCACGCGACACACGGTATCGGCGTTTCGCCGTCAAGGTAGCTCTGAACAAAAGGCTCGACTACCGACTCTTCAAACTCGCGTTCAAGATTCAAAACATAAAACGGAAAACCCAAACTTTCGGCCACCCGCCTCGCGTCATAAACATCGTCGAGCGAGCAGCAACGCGACGGCAACGGATCGCCGTTCTCATCTACGCTGATCCCGCGGCGCTGATTCCAAAGCTGCATCGTAAAGCCGACCAGCTCATGCCCCTGCTCCTTTAGTAACGCTGCCGCCGCCGAACTATCGACGCCGCCGCTCATTGCTATCGCTATCTTCATCGCATTGCCTGGATACCAGTATAAGGGTTTGCCGGTGTTAGATAAAGATGACACTTCTGTCACTTCGATTGAACAGTCGCAATATCGTGTGCTATATTCAAAAAACTATGAAACTGGCCATCCGCTAAGTAAACCTCAGAATTCGTGCTCGCATTCGCGGTCGTTGGTCGCCGTATGCAGCGTTTCCGGCCCCTTTCGCGTGTCTTAATTTTCATTTCTGTAAAAGAATATATGTCTTTTGATGTTCAGACTCCGTCCGATGAGACGGTGGATAATTCGTTTTGGGCGGTGGTATGCGAATCGATCTGGGGTTCTAAGCGTGATTTTACAACCGGCTCGCTTGGGATTGCGCTTATTGTTCTCAGTATACCGATGATCGTCGAGATGTTTGCGGAGAGCCTGTTTGCGATAGTCGATATTTTCTTTGTCTCACATCTTGGTTCGGGCGCCGTGGCGGCAGTCGGTATTACCGAATCGATGATGTTTCTTATTTATTCTGTCGCCATCGGCCTGAGCATCGGTGCGACGGCCACGGTCGCCCGACGAATCGGTGAAAAAGACTTGGACGGAGCGGCAAAGGCTGCGACACATTCGATCTATCTTGGACTACTTGTCGCTGTTGTTTTAGGCGTGACAGGTGTCATATTTGCACCCGATTTTCTTCGACTAATGGGGGCCGAAGCGAGCGTTATCGCCGAAGGCTCGACCTTTACGCGGATAATGCTCGGCACCAATATCGTTGTCGTATTCCTGTTTTTGCTAAACGCCATCTTTCGCGGTGCGGGCGATGCGGCCATCGCGATGCGCGTTTTGTGGCTGGCCAATATCCTCAACATGATCCTCGCACCGTGTTTTATATTTGGCGTTTGGTTCTTTCCAAAACTCGGCGTGACCGGTGCCGCTGTCGGGACAAGTATCGGTCGGGGAACGGGCGTTTTGTTCGCGGCCTATATGCTGTTTAGCGGCAAGAAACGGTTCGCGATCCGCATGGAGCATTGGCGGATTGACCGGACACGGCTTTGGAAACTCGTCAAAATTTCGGCCCCGGCCGTGCTACAGTTCTTTATTCAAACCGCAAGCTGGATCGGACTCGTGCGTATAATTACGCTCTTCGGAACACAGGCCGTTGCCGGCTATCAGATCGGGATTCGCGTCGTACTCTTTGCTCTGCTGCCGTCGATCGGCTTTAGTAACGCCGCCGCAACGCTGGTCGGCCAAAATCTAGGTGCGGGCAAACCCGAACGCTCGGAAAAGGCGGTCTGGATGGCGGCTTTTTACAATGCCATCGTCCAAACATCAATCGGCGTAATATTCGTGATATTCGCGGGAAACATCGCGGGATTTTTCGCAACCGAACCCGAAGAGCTCGCCTACGCGACCGACGCATTGCGGATAATCGCGTATGGATTCTTCTTTTACGGTGTCGGCATGGTTATCGAAACTTCATTTAACGGGGCTGGTGACACATGGACGCCGACGTATCTCAATCTGTTTGTTTTTTGGCTATTCGAGATACCGTTCGCATATCTGCTCGCCTACCGTTTCGGATACGGCCCGCAAGGCGTCTTTTGGGCGATCACTGTCGCATTCTCGCTCCTCGCCATTGCAAGCAGCCTGCTCTTCAAACGCGGGAAATGGAAGCTCAAAACAGTTTAAGAATTTTCACCCACAGTGGACACAGAGGACACGGAGATTTTTGCTAGGATTATGATTTATTTGCTTTTCTCTGTGCTCTCTGTGACTCTGTGGTAAAAATATCTTATGCCTTTGCAAGCGTTTCCAGACCCGCGAACATTTGACTACCCGGAATGGGTCGCAATTGGCAACTACTTTTTCCGCTCGCATGACATAATTTCATTCGGTACGCCGCTAACGGTCGAGAATGTGCGTGATGCCTATCTAAAAGGAATTTTTCCGTGGTACACCGAGGGTATTCCGCTGCCGTGGCACTGCCCGGAGCAGCGTGCAATCCTTGAATTTGACGACCTAACCGTACCACGCAGCCTCGAAAAAATAAGACGTACAACCGATCTGACCTTTACCATCGACAAAGATTTTCACGACGTAATTCATCAATGCTCACTTGTCCTACGTCCGGGACAACCCGGAACATGGATAACGCCGGAATTTGAAAATGTTTACGGCGAGCTCCACTTACGCGGAATGGCCCACAGCGTCGAGGTGTGGGATGCAAGCGGCAGCCTCGTCGGCGGCCTCTACGGCATCGACGCCGGCGGTGTCTTTTGCGGCGAAAGCATGTTCTACAAAACCGCGAACGCATCAAAACTCGCTCTCCTTTTCATGATCGACCATCTCAAATCACGCGGCTCGAAGTGGATCGACTCGCAAGTAATGACGCCGCACATGAAAGCTCTCGGAGCCAGGGAGATTGACCGTGAGGATTTTTTGGATAGACTTGGGGCTACGCAGGAATTGAATTTGAAACTGTTTTAATATGCCGCACCGAATTCGCAAAAACATTACGCCCGGACTTAAGGTCGCGATCGTCCTTAAACCCGATCAACGAACCGGCAAGCAGACAATCGGCTTTGTTAAAGATCTGCTGACAAATTCTCCGAACCATCCGCACGGAATCAAAGTGCGGTTGGCTGACGGACAAGTTGGACGAGTTCAAGCAATTCTTGATTAATCGGCATTCACCTTTGCGTGCCGAGCGGCTTTCGGGTAAAAATTATTGCAATATGGCAAACACATTTTTGATCTACGGAGCAAATGGCTACACCGGCGAATTGATAACGCGAATGGCTGCCGAACGCGGTCTAAGACCGATCCTTGCCGGGCGTAATGAGGCGAAAATCGCCGAGCTTGCCGCGAAATACGGTTTCGAGCATCGAGCTTTTTCGCTTGATGATTCGGCAAAGGTCGATGCTGCGCTGCAGGAAGTCGATATGGTCCTGCATTGCGCCGGGCCTTTTTCGATCACGAGCCTCCCGATGGTCAAAGCGTGTATTCGCAACAAAAAACACTACACCGACATAACGGGCGAGATCAGCGTGTTTGAGACCTGTGCCGCATTCGACAAAAAAGCGGCAGGGGCCGGTGTCATGGTGATGCCGGGCGTCGGTTTCGACGTGGTGCCGAGCGATTGCCTTGCACGGCATTTGAAAGACCGCCTGCCAACCGCAACTCATCTATCTCTGGCTTTCTACGGCATGGGCCGCCTCTCGCACGGCACGCAGGCAACGATGACGATGAATGTCGGCAAAGGCGGAGCGATACGTAAAGACGGCAAGATCACCGGCGTTCCGGCGGCATGGAAAACTCGTGAAATAAACTTCGGCGAGGTTACAAAGACAGGCGTGACGATCCCGTGGGGCGATGTCTCGACAGCATTTTACTCAACCGGCATCCCAAATATTGAGGTTTTCACCGTCGTCCCGCCTTCAAACCTAAAAATGATGAAGATGTCCCGCTACCTAGGCTGGCTGCTCGCAACCGCCCCATTCCAAAGCTATTTACAAAAGAAGATCCCTGTCGGCGGCCCGTCCGACACAGAACGAGAAAAAGGCAAAACCCTAATGTGGGGCGAGGCCACCGACAACGAAGGCAACCGCGTAGAATCCCGTCTGCAAGGCCCCGAAGGCTACACCCTAACCGCCATCGCCGCCCTCAACGTCGCCCAAAAAATCCTCGCCGGCAACTTCACCCCCGGCTACCAAACCCCCGCCAAAGCCTACGGCGCCGATCTTGTTATGGAGATTGACGGTACTGCCCGACAGGATGTTGTAACTGGATAGTCAATGCCGCGCCGTTCTACCGCCATTGTGGTCGCGTTAGCGATCAAATGAATGTAGCCGTGGTGTTTTAACCCACGGAAAGGTGTTGTAAGATTATCCCCGTCGCGTCAGCGACGGCTGAAAATTCTTCCGGCGACGCAGCCAAGTCGGGCGCCTCAACGGACACCGGATTCTATGAACTAAATCACGAGAGTTTTAGTCCGGTGTGAAATAAGAGAGCGCTCAGATTGTGTAAGGTCGAAAAGATCACATACGATGTCATCGATCTTCTGTTCTAATTCAGCAACGGATTTATGTGCGTTTTTCAGTTCCGAAGTGCGCACGGAAAGATCGTGCAAAGTGACTAACATTTCGTTAGTAACTACTGGTATAGGAATCTGTTCGATATAGTCTGTCAAAGCACGGAAGTAACCTCCACGCATTTTCATTGAGAGATGTGAATAGTAAAATTCGACAACCTTAGAGTTGAGAAGTGTTAATAACCAAGGTGAAGTTTGTGGAATGAAATAGCAGGAATTCCCCAATAAATATCCAGCTTCATCCCAAGCAAAGCTTTGGTGTTCATAAATATCGGGATAAATAATCTTTGGTCCGGCAAACTCTTCCCAGTATGCACAGGAGCGAAGTTCCCAGAAGAAAACACCTTGATCTTCCCTTGCAAGCAAACGCTCACGGAATGACATCAGATGCTCATATATTGAAGGGTAAGTCTCGGCAAACTTAGCCTCAGCATACTTGCCATTCAGCTCAGACCACGAATGTTTAGAGTTTATCGAAGACTCGATCTTTATAAGGTATAAATCGGCAAAGTTAGACGACCATCTTTTTACATCGCGCCCACGCAAGAAAGGCACAATCATATTTACGCAATCTGGATCAGCAACGATGAGACGGTTCCTCGTTTCAACATCAATTACAAACGCTTCGTTTAATCCGGTTTTTATACCAAAGTAAATCTTAGAATTAACGAGTTTACCGAGAGGCTGTCCATTAGCTTTTAGTTTTTCTATTAGTTCAAGAATATCAGGATCTTCGAGCCGCCAAATATGTTCGTTTAAGGCAGTAATAGGAACGTCGATTCCATCTTCCAAAAATGATTGTTCAAATGCCGAAACCACGCTTGTAACTGGCACGGTGAATACACGTGGGCGGTGATCTGTTTCAGGGTTTCTATTCCTGATATTTACAATTGCCGGATAGGTGATAACTCCTTCAAAGACGGGAGCATCTCCAAAATCAATAACGTTTGCGACTTCATATTTCGCGAGAAACTTTCTCAGAGGCCCGCCAAAGCTGGCCCGCATAAACTTATTCGAAGTAATAAGACACAAAGCAGAATCCGGTCGAAGGAGTCGCATTCCCAATTCGTAGAAATAAATCAATAGATCGCCGGTCGCACTAAATACTTCGTAGCGTTCCCGAAAATACTTCTTTGTTGTTCCACCCGATAATTCTTCCTGTCGAATATAGGGCGGATTACCGATCACGACATCAAATCCGGCAAAATTACCATCCGATCCTAGTATCTCCGGAAACTCGAAACGCCATTCGAAAGCATCGTCGTACTTACGATTTATCTTTTCCAGTTCATCATTCAATTTAATAAGGTCGTTTTTAATCAACTCAACCTTTCGCTCTTTCTGTTCGGTCGTGCGCTCGTAAAAGAGTATGTTCTGATTTTCGGCGAGTATCGCAAGCTTTTTATTGATCCGTCGTTTCACATCGGATGTTTCATCAGGCAATTGCGAGGCAAACTTATCATGAAAATCATCTATGTTCGTCAGCAATCGTTGTTTCGTATTCTTATCGGTTTCATTCTTATACTGAATTATTGTTCCAGCATAGTCATTCAACCACTGTCGCGTTGCGGGTGATGTAAAAGATTCCTTGAGATCGAACCGCGAGATCAGAGAATTACCGCGTTTGATATTGATGTCGATATTTGGAAGCGTTTCGAGTTCGTTGAAATTTGAGTCCGCTTTGTAGTAAGAGTGTTTAAGCAGTTCGATCCATAGGCGCAATCGACAGATAGCGACAGAATTGGGATTAATATCGACACCGAATAGACAGTTTTCGATAATGATCTGCTTTTGATGAAAGAGTGTCTTTTGCAGACGCTGACTGTCGGCAAGTGGTTTGCCATTTACAATCGCGTAATGACAAGGTAGGTTTTCGGCATCGGTGATTTTGAGTTCGTCATCCTCGATAGCGATCTTCAGACTGCCAAATGTTCTGCCGTTTTCGTCGGCCAAAAGACCGAGTTCATGTTTGATGACAATTAGTTCGTTAAGCGCGGAAACGAGAAAATGACCACTTCCCACCGCCGGGTCGCAGATACGAAGCTGATCAATAACTTGATTAAACTCAAGTATATCGGTTGGCTCGTTATGCGACGCGATCTTGTTTTGAAGCCCTTCGAACGATTTAATATCCCAGCCTTTTAGTTCGTTAAATTTATTGACGACCGCCGGACGGAGGGCTTCGCGGCACATGTACATCGTAATGAATCCGGGTGTATAAATGGAGCCGTCTTTATAACCGTTTATCTTTTCGAAGATCTTACCGAGTATCGACGAATTTATAAGGCCCTTGTCCGAAAGCTCTAACTGGTCACGGGTAACACTCGTATAGTCGTAAGAATCGAGAAACGCAAAAAAATAAGGCAATGTCGCGAGTTTGTCCAGAGCCTTGTGTCTGTCGCGAAGAATAGTGCGAGGTGCATAAGGCAAGACAACATCATCATCAAGCGAGTTTGTTTTGAGGGTCTTTCGTTCAATGTCAGAGACTTCGAAAAGCGAGCTGTTTAGATAGGGAATAAGTTTGAAGGTTTCTGTAAATTTTTGATCGCGTTCGGTGAATTTGACCGCTAAAACCTCATGAAACAGATTGTAAAGCTTGCTAAATGTCCCGCTCCGCTGAGTATTGAGAAAAGTATATTGTTTGTCGTCCTGATGAAACCGGACTAGTTGAGACTCAAGTAGCTTTAGGAACAAAATTCGATTGATCCACGTTAAACAAAGCTCGAAGGCGATCTGAAATATGCGGGTCTCTTGGTCAATGCCATAATGAGCGAGTTCGATTTCCGTGAGATTGCATGGATATTCAACGCGGAGTTTGCTGATAGTCAGTTCGAGCAACGATCCGGGCTTTCGGTCGCCTTCGTCAAGTCTGACGATCTTTATCTTTTTCCCGTCCTTTTTTTCTGTTAAGCCGATGATATGAAGCAACTCGTCATAAAATGGCTTATTAAGCGCATTGCTGTCAGCCGCAGGGCGTTGTTTGAGAAGGAACTGTGGAGAAAGAATTTTGTATATCGCAGTTCGGTCGGTCTTATTCAGTCTATCGGGTTTGTCGAGACTGAAATGAACGCAGGGTAACTCGTCGTTGAATTGATCGATTAAGCCCTGAAGACTCCGGTAAAAGTCTGTATTTGGTTTGCCATCATTAACTTTCGTATCGTAAAGCTTTTTGATTTCACCGTTCCGGTTAAAATGTTTGTCAAACGTATTTGCATCAAAAACAAAGAATTCGAGGTAGTCGGTAGCGATGAGATATTTAAGCTCAAAATTACCGCGTTCAATCTTTTCTTCGAAGTAGTAAAGAACAAGTTCGTGCAGTGCCTTTACGTTCAAACGTTCACGACGAATCATCTCACCGGATGCAGGCTTTTTCGTTTCAAACATCACGGCGATTCGTGAATTTGCCGTGTTGCCGAAATAGATTGCCGAATCCTGATTTAGCTGCGTATTGATGTAATGATCTTTTGGATCGAAAAACTGCGTCAGTAGAGTACGAAGCGGCTGTTTGAAGTGTTCCTCGTGTTCGGTTGCGTTGATATCCGCCCGATATTGCGTAAGATGACGCGCAAAATTATCCACATCCGCAGCAAGCGGCGTGAATTTTAATCCTGACACTCTAAGAGCCTCGACCGGCGTTTGAGGTTTCAGTTTCATCGTAGCCCTAGAAAAGACAAATTGTTCGGGATTCATCCGTCGCTGACGCGACGGGATAATCTTACAACATCCTTTCCGTGGGTTGAAACCGCACGGCTACATTCATTTGATCGCTACGCGACCGGAGAATTAAAGTGTTGATGGAGAATCTTATCAGGATTAGGCAGCTTTAGCCGTCCTTCCCGAAGGGTACATAGCCACGCGGCTTTAGGCCGTGGACTGGTGTAAAAATATGATTAGCAGGGCGTTTTAACGTCCTTGCTCCTACTGGCTTGAGCCGTTTCTGAAGGACGTTAAAACGCCCTCTGATAAATCTTAGCAATCCTGTCCACGCCGTAAACGGACGTGGCTATGTGCCGCTACGCGGACGGCGTAGCCAAAATTTTTCAACCGTCGCGGACGCGACGTGGTAATCTTACAACATCCTTTCCGTGGGTTGAAACCGCACGGCTACATTCGACAGTCGCCACGCGACGAAATCGGGTTTGTTACATTTAACGGGGTCGAATCCCCTCGGCTATATTCGGTTGCTCGCTGACGCGGCGAAATTTGGCGGCTGAGCCGCTGGGGTATGGTTGGGTGATTGGCCAGAAAGGCGGAGCCATTTCCGCACACCGGTGGGCGAAGCCTAAAGAGTCAGAGCCAGACGATCTCGATCTCATTTTCTAGTTGTTGGAATTCCCGGTCGCCCGTGATTAGGGCGGCCTGATTATGTTTTGCGAGGGCGGCGGCGAAGCAGTCGGCGTAGGATATGCCGCCCTTAGCTTTGAATTTTGCGGCCGCTCGAGTGAGTTCTATGGTCGCATCGGCGAGATCGATCCCGATCTCCCGGACCCAACGAAGTGCCTGATCGGCATCGTGCTCCGATCGCCGCCGAGTAACCGTATACCAGATTTCACCGGCGTTGATGACGCTCATCAGCATTGGAATGCCTTGCTCCTTTGCGTCGGCGATCATGTCGGCGACCTGCTCCCCGGCGCGCTCATCCTGAAGGTACGCCATGATCGCCCAGGAATCGAAAACAATGGCCTTTGGTAATTTCATTTTTTATCGATTTTTTTCTCTTCTCGTTTGCGGTCACGAGCACGGCCCGCTTCGAGTTCGTCCAAAAGCCCGGCGCCCTTAAGCTTGCCTCGAAGGCTGTGGATATACTCGCGAGTAATCGGAGTGAGAATTATTTGCGACTTACCTTCGTCAATCTCGACCTGAATGCGAGTGCCGGTCTTTATACCCAGCTTGCGGCGAACCGATGAAGGAATTACGACTTGCCCTTTCGTTGTAGCTGTTGTTTCCATACTTACTACTCGGTCAGAAAGTAGCATGGCTAGATGATGTAAGTCAAGTAATGAATATCTTACCTATTTCTGTTAAACCTTTTGGGAGAGTGTCGTATTTTCGTTCCGTTACCTGCCGCGGCATTTGGAAGAGAACTACAGCCGCTACTTGCTCTTCCTCTTCCGGCCGCCGACGGAGACGGTTTCGGTTAGTTTTAGATGGAGGGCATTTCCGACAATTTCGGGTTGGAGGAATTTTAAGGGTCGTGTCGATATCGATGCCGAAATGGCGGCAAAACGGAGTGGCGTTTATGTGCCGGTTGCAGCGGTTCGCGATCACCGGGAACGATTCTGAGAGGCGTGGGCTCGCTGGCTCGATAGCGATAATGTCGCGTGTGCGGCTGTAGTCCAGATAAACCGCTGCCGGTTTGCCAAGGGTATGAAACATGTTGCGATTGAGGGGTAAATGTTTTTTTTGGATTTCAAAGAATCCTTTGAAAGGTCAGTTTGAATTTGAATCCCTCTCTCCGGTCTCCGGTCTCCGCGAAAACCTCCGCGCCCCCCAGCGTGGAATATTTGTTTGGTTTTTTTCACGCGGAGGACGCAAAGGGGGACGCTGAGTTCGGTAAGAAATTGTTTGAACTAGATGCAATTTCAAAATGACCCAATACACAATTTCGTCGATGTCGCCGCATGCTTGTTCATTTTGCCGTTTTTAGCCTTTTTAAAAAATGGAGCAAAAAAGCGGTCATACGCCCGGGTCATACGGGGACGCGGTCTGGTCCGGAAAGATCAGACGTCGAGGTTCTTCACATCGAGCGCATTATCTTCGATAAACTTACGCCGGGGTTCGACCTGGTCGCCCATTAGGACGGTGAAAATACTGTCGGTCTCGATTGCGTCTTCGATACGGACTTGCAGCATTGTCCGCTTTTCCGGGTCCATTGTG
>JAYUDV010000053.1:0-15211 GCA_043739565.1 Chloracidobacterium sp. | reverse complement strand
TCGGCCGCGGGGCGATGGGACAGGTGTATTTGGCCAGGGACAAAAAATTTGACAATCGTAATGTCGCGGTCAAAACAGTCCGTCAGGACATATTGAGCAGCGACGACCTGCAGGAAGGCGAGGCGATCGCCCGTTTTGGCCGCGAGGCCCAGGCCGCCGCGTCGATCCTTCATCCAAATACGGTCAGCGTGACGGATTTCGGCGAGACACCGGATGGCGTGTTCTATCTGGTAATGGAATACGTCGAGGGCGAGACGCTGCATAAGCTGCTCCGACGCGAGGGCACGCTGCCGGTTAAACGCGCCGTCCGCCTGCTCCGCCAGATTGCCGATGGCGTCGACGCCGCGCACGACCTTAACATTCTTCACCGCGATCTAAAACCGGCTAACATTTTCATAATGCAAAAGGGCAAGGGCGGCGACGGCTTTGTAAAGGTTGGCGATTTCGGCCTGGCCAAAATCGTAAGTCAGACTGTCACCGATGCCAGCTCCAATGCAACTCCCTCTTCGCGCGGAATCATCGGTACGCCTGAATTTATGTCGCCGGAGCAGATGCAGCCCGAGGTTGGTGTTGACAAGCGGGCCGATCTGTACGCTCTGGGCACCATCGCCTATCTTATGCTCGGAGGCAAAACCCCGTTTGCGGGCGATATGATGCAGCTTATTATGCAAAAGATAATGCATAAGCCGCCGCCGCTCTCGTCGCTCCGCTCCGACGTGCCGGCCGATGTTGACCGCGTCATAATGCACGCGCTTGAGATTGATCCCGCAAACCGGCCCGCGTCGGTTTCGGATTGGATCACCGAGCTCGAAACCGCCGCCGAGGACGTTGACGAGAAAAAACGCTCGGGCATATCCCGTTTGGTTGTGCTCGCCCCGATAAACGCAGAGGTATACGTAAACGACGAACGAAAGGGAAGCATCGGTAGCTCGGGCCGGGTCGTGTTGACCGACATACCGGCCGGCCAGCATATTTTGCGTGTTTCGAAGGCTGGCGAGAGGGATGATGAACGCCTGATCGAAGTCCGTGAGGGTGCGAACGAACAGGTCATTCAGGCCCAGCTTCGCCCAGTTCACGGCACCGCCAGCCAGCCCTCGCCGTCACAGGGAAGCAGTACCGGCGGTTCGCCCCCGTCGAGCGTGATGCCCGAAATTGTGGCGTGTTCGAATTGCGGTTCGAGATTCGCCGAAGGCGTGCGATTTTGCGGGCGATGCGGCAGCGGTTCATTTACAATGATTAGCCGGGGCGGCGCGGCCAATACGTATCCGTGTCCCAGATGTGCGGCACCGCTCCCCGAAAACTCGCGATTCTGCGGGCGCTGCGGCTTAAATATGACGCCGCCGACTCACTCCGATGTCCGTCAACCGGCAAATTTCACAACCGGCTTTCAGCAATCGGCCCCGCCTCAAGCCGAACGCCTATGCCGGCGCTGCGGGGGAGCATATCCCGCTCATATAAAATTCTGCGGCCGCTGCGGCCTAACCCTGCTGTAAAATAGTAGAGATCGAAGGCGTGTGTGCGTTTCATCTATAAAATGATGACTTATAGATGCGATCAGTGTGATGAAATCGTTTGCGTTGTTGGCCGTGAATGTTCGAGCCTGAAACGAGGTTAGGAGCGTTACATTTTGGGAAAAATGAAAACCTTCGCTCAAAAACGGCTCATTTTATTTTTTTCGCGGGACACGGGACAAATGGGGTAAGCTAAGTGTTGACAAGAGTAAGCCTGTCCCAACTTTTGTCCCACTTTAAGGGACGCCGGGACGAGACAGGAGGTTCTGATCGCGGCACATAAAATTCGATATACTTGATGACCGGACACCTGCCAGCACGTTTTGCAGAATTCAAAAAGCGCAGAGCAGTTCGAAAGTCGCGTTTTTGGCGTCTTATGGTTATAATGTTTCAATTCTCCAACTAGATCAATACTATTCCGAGGGACAATACGATGAAAATCTGCCCAAGCTGTCAAAAGACTTACACGGACGATAATCTTAATTTCTGTCTGGAGGATGGATCGGTCCTAAATCAGGCCGCAGCCGAACCGCCAAAGACGGTTATGATGAACGAGCCGCGAATTACGCAACAACAGCCCACAATGTTGAGCCAGCCCGGATCTCCGCCGGGCACTCAGCCAGCGTGGAATACAGCACCCCAACAGTACGCTCCGCAGCCGAAAAAATCCTCGAAAACGTGGATCTGGGTGCTTTTAATCCTCGGCATATTGGCGCTCGTGTGCGGCGGCGGATTTATTGGATTTCTCGCGTATGTTGGCTCGCAGGCTGATAAAGTCGCCAATCAGGCTTTTAATATCAACAAAGCGATCTCGCCGACGCCGACCGGAAGCAAAACAACGACGACGACGACATCAACAACCGACCGGACTAGCCTCGAGACTGTCGATCTTTCGCAATGGGTTAAGGAAAATTCGCTGTTCGGAACGACCGAGTTTACCGACGGCGAATTTATCATGGGTTCGAAGAAGAAGGCCTTCTACTACGTACTCGTTGCACCCGACGACTACAAAACCGAAAAGGCTAACACGCGCGTGACCTTGCGCAATATCGACGACGCAAATTCGAGCCTCGGCTACGGCCTTATCTTTCACAGCAATCCGACTCCGCTACAGCAGGACTATGCGCTTCTGATCGATACAAAAAAGAAAAAATACCGTGTCGTGCATCACGAGCCGCAGAAAGAAGGTTCGGTCGTTACATGGACCACGTCCGACGCGATCAAGAGCGGGACCGAGGAAAATGTTCTCGAGGCCCGCGATCTGGCCGATAAGGTCGAGTTGTACATCAACGGCACGATGGTAACGTCGATAAAGAACACATACGGCTATTCGGGCGGTGTCGCCGGGCTGTATTCGGGTGATGGCATTAAGATCGCGTTTAAGAATCTCGAGATAAGGAAATAGTGCATCTGTTCGTTGTTCGTAGCTGATTAGTTGTTTTGCAACGAACAACCAACAAACTTATGAAGCAATGTCCGCGTTGTAATCAAACATATAGCGACGACCAGCTCAATTTTTGCCTAAATGACGGCGAGCTGTTGACGAATTTTGCCACGGAGCCGATGCCTTCGCGTTACGCCGAGGATCCGCCGCCGACCATGATCCTGGATTCGGCCCGTGTAACTAATCCCGTGAACTGGCCCGCGTCGTCATCGCCACCGGCGCAATGGCAGCAGCAGAATCTGCAAAATCAGCCTTTCGCATCGCCGGCGTTTGTCCATAAGCGGGACCAGACGCTGCCTACAATATCGCTCATCCTCGGCATTTTGAGCATAACCCTTATCTGCTGTTATGGCGGCATTTGGTTGGGGCTGCCGGCGGCGATCCTAGGCTTTTTGGGGATGCGAAACGCCGACAGCGACACTGCACGCTACGGCGGTCGCGGAATGGCTATCGGAGGTATGGTTCTTGGCGTTGTCAGCCTACTGGCGTCGATAGTTGTCGCTATAATCGCGATAATCGCCAGATAGCTGCGAACCTTTTATGATCAGTGAAATGCGCGTTAGCCTAAATGTAGTCGCCGGGCCACAAACGGGGCGGACATTTACGTTTGATCAGCACGATACGTTTATGATCGGCCGTAGCGAGGACGCGCAGTTTTGCCTGCCGCACGACCGTTTTTTTTCACGCCACCACTGCATCCTGGAGATAGCCCCGCCGCAGGCATTTATCCGCGATCTCGGCTCTACGAACGGAACTTACGTCAACGGAATGCGGGTCGACACGGCCTATCTGAAAAGCGGCGACCGTATACAAGGCGGCGAGACCGTACTCGAAGTAGAGGTTTCCACCGGCATCGATGTCGATCCGCTAGACGACACGGTCAAAGACCGCCACAGGACGACACACCCGTCGGTTGTAAGCGTCAGATGCTTGAATTGCAGCATTCCGTCTAACGTCGAGGCGTCGCACCCGGAGGCACGCCTCTCTTTCATATGCGACGATTGCCGCGAAAAATTAAAGGCGAATCCGCAGCCGATCCCGAATTACCAGATGATCCGCATAATCGGCCAAGGCGGAATGGGCAGCGTGATGCTCGGACGTTCGGAAAAAGACGGACGCATCGTGGCAATCAAAACACTTTTGCCTGAGGTTGCGGTAAGCGAGCAGTCGCTCAAGCGGTTTATTCGCGAGATCGAGGTCGCCTCGTCTCTAACACACCCAAATATCGTCGGGTACATCGAAAATGGCACTCACAATGGACTAGTTTATCTCGTAACCGAATTCATTTCTGGAATGGACGCCGCCCGGCTGGCGAAACATCGTGGCGGAAAGCTCGAATATCGCGAGATGGTCACGATAATCTCGCAAACGCTCTCGGCCCTCGATTTTGCCCACAAATTGGGATTTGTTCACCGCGATATAAAAGAGCAGAACATTTTGGTCGAAGGAGATTTTCCAAACAGCACGGCCAAACTAACTGATTTTGGCCTTTCAAAGAGTTTTAAGGAAACGGGGATGAGCGGCGTAACGATGGTTGGCGATGTCGCCGGCACGATTGCTTACATGCCACCTGAGCAGGTTAGAGATTTCAAGGATGTGAAGCCGCCTTCGGATATTTATGCCGTCGGTATGACCGCCTACAGCCTCTTGACTGGGGCAAATGCCCTCGATATTGGGCCAAAAGCGGGAATCGCCGAAACCGTCAAGGCGATCTTCGAAAAACCGATCATTCCAATCGCGAGCCGTATTCCGAATGTACCGCTTCACGTTGCCGCCGTTATCGAAACCGCTCTGGCAAAACAGGTCGAAATGCGCTGGAGGACCGCAGGGGCAATGCGCGAGGCGTTGTTGTCGGCGGCTTCTTAGTTTGGAGCTCCGGGCCTAATATCTGCCAATTAAAGTTGGAACCCGCCTACGATCTTTGACAATTTATTACAGATTTCTTAAATGGTTTTTGTAACCTTTGACAGCGATCTTGGTGCGTCCGGATCGAGGCCTTTTGCTTCGGACAGCAATGCGGCGAACAATTGGGCAGGGATGATGAACGGAATAGGCGACAGAAATTCGTCAATATCGGATGGCAGGATCAGGCTGTTCGAAGCCATTTTGGCGATTTCCGCATCGTTGGTTATGGCGAGACAATCGGCGTTTAACTCGTGAAGCCGGTTGAGCAGCTCGACACTGCTCTTTTTCGTCGCCCCGGCCGGACCAAAAAGCACGACGGGAAACCGGCGTTCGACAATTGCGAGAGGCCCGTGAAAGAAATCGGCGGAGGAGAACCGTTCGGCAACTACATAGCATGTTTCCATTAGCTTTAATGCCATCTCGTACGAGTTGCCGTAGTTCATTCCGCGTCCGACGATGACGCAGTTTTCCATAAAAACGTAACGTTCGACGATCTTTTCGACCATGGGCCGCAGAGCAAGCGCTCGCGAAGCGCACTCGGGAATTCGCTCGAACTCAAGCTTATTTGCGGCAAGCTGGCGGGCGAGCATATAAAAATGAAGCATTTGCCCGGTATAGGTCTTGGTTGCCGCGACTGATTTTTCGCGGCCGGCGTGGATCAGCAAAGCCTCATCGGCAATCCTGGCCATGGTCGAGTCGGCTTCGTTTGTGATACCGAGCGTGTAGGCACCCGAGGCTTTTGCGCTTTCAATGACCTGGTTTATATCGGCCCCTTCGCCGGATTGCGAAACACCGATCACTAGTGCGTGGTTGAGATCGACCTTGGCGTTGTAAAGGGTGTAAACCGACGGAGCGGCAAGAGAAACGGGAATTCCAGTCGTCACCTCGAGCAAATACCGTCCAAAAAGCGAAGCGTTGTCCGAGCTGCCGCGGGCAACGATCACTATCAGGCGGATTTGTTGTTTGCGCAGGAATTGGCCGAGGAGACGATATTTGTCATATTCGGCGGCAATCGTCCGCTCTAAAACGGCAGGTTGCTCGGCGATTTCCTGAAGCATTAACGACATATCTTGAAATATAACATCGGCGTATGGGTTTGTGAAAACCGATAAACGCAGCTAATAGCTTAAAAGTAATTGATGTCGCGCGCGTTAGGCTTAGGTGATTTTGACACCGTTATTCGCCGTCCTTGGAATGGAGATCTAGGAGAATAGAGTTGATCGCTCCGCCTATCATCAGGGCGGTTGCGGTAAGGTACAGCCAGAGCATCATAATGATAACGGCCCCCAGAGAGCCGTAGGTCCTGTTATATGAGTTGAAATAATCCAGATAGAGCCGAAAACCGGTAGTCAGTACGATCCACAGTATAATTGCTACGATCGATCCATAGCTGATCCATATCCATCGAAAGGCTTTGAAATCGGGCAGCAAATTATAAATAATTTCGCAGGCGAAAAGCATTACAAGTAGTGTGGAGATCCACTGGATGGAAACGAGGATCCACGGAGAATTAACTTCCATGCCCAGTCCCGCCAGACCATACTGAACGAGCTGCCATCCATAAAAAACGGTGGCGAGTACTATCGCAGTCAATATGCAGACGACGAAGGTGTAGAGAAGTGATTGAAGTTTTGTTCGCCACCATGGACGCGCTTCCTTGATCTCGTAAATCGCGTTTAATGCCGTACGAATAGCATCGACACCGGCAGATGCTGACCACAATGCAACGAGTAAACCCAAGGTCGCCTTGCCACTAGTGCTATTTGCGACGACCTCATTGATCGTTTTACTCACCAAATCGAAAACGCTTAACGGCATTATCTGCGATAGATATGAAAACAATTCATTCCTAATGCCGTCCGATGACTCGAGAACAATTCCGAAAAGGCTAACCAGAAAGTAAAGAAGGGGGAATAACGCGAAAGAAAAATAAAAGGCGACCTGGGCAGCACGGTCGAAAATATCGGCGTCCAGCGACCTTTGATAGAGCCGGACAAAGAATCGTTTCCATGGGAATGAAAAGAAAGTTTTCATTTGTAGACTCTGGGGACTCGGGGCGAAATTCCGCACGTAATTTCATATCCGATAGTACCGAGATGACCGGCGATATCGGCTGCTGAAATGTTGCATCCCACGCCGCCTCCGATAAGTATAACTTCGTCGTCCGTCGCCGGATTCACGACATCGGTAACGTCTAAAAGGGTCCAATCCATTGATATTCGCCCGACAACGGGAACCAACCGAGACTTTACGCAAGCCGTGCCACAATTCGATAGGCCACGCGGATACCCATCGGCGTAGCCGATGGGTACCAAGGCGATCAGGGAATCGCGGGTGGTTCGATATGTTCGTCCATAACCCAGACTTTCGCCACGCGGAACGTGTTTTACATGAGCAATTTGAGAACGAAGAGACATAACCGGCTTTAAGCAAGGACCACCGGCATCAGAGCTAAGTATGTCATCGAGGAGACCGTATAATGCCCCTCCGAGGCGAACCATATTACCACGCGAGGATGGATGGGCAATCGCTCCGGGTGAATTTGCCAGACTCGTCAACTCCGGCGTATGGCCCGCATCGCGAAAGGCCTGACAAGCCGCACTAAACCGCCCGATCTGCAACTCGGTAAAGGCGTTTTCATTCGAGTTTTCGGCCGCTGCAAAATGGGTTAATATTCCAGTGATCTCCAAATACTTAAGTTGACTAATGAACTCTGCAAATTGTTTGGACTCGTCATAACGTATTCCGACTCGGCCCATTCCTGTGTCAACTTTGACGTGAACATCTAACTTGATAGCGTTTTCCGCTCCGTATTCATTAAGGATGGTGGCCTCGCGCTCGGTATATATAGCTGGCGTCAGGCTATGCGTAGCCAACATAGCTTCCTGGCCCGGCCAAAAGGATCCCAGACAAAGGATCGGGGCTTTGAGGCCAGCCCGCCGAAGTTCCACGCCCTCTTCGGGTATGGCGACGCCAAACCAATCGACACCCTCTGATTCGAGCCGTAATGCGCACGACTTCGCCCCATGTCCATAGGCATCAGCCTTGACCACAGCCATGTATTTAAGATTCAAACCAATAAATTGTTTGGCGGAGTGAAAGTTTGATGCCAGGCCATCCAGGTCGATAATTGCTTGCGTCGGACGCCCCTTATTTCGCAGACCCATGTGATTAATTGGCTATTTATTAAAGCATGAGCAAGTATTTGACCAGCCATAGGTCACGCCGTAATCATGCCGGAATTTCGGATTCGAGCTCGAAATATCATAAGGGAATATTCCCGTGCTTCTTGGGCGGGTTTGTATCCCGTTTGTTTTGTAGTAGCGATAGGGCCCGAATAAGTTTAGGCCTTGTAAATCTGGGTTCTATGATTTCATCAATATAGCCGCGTTCGGCCGCAATATAGGGATTAGCGAATTTTTCCTCAAACTCCGTAATTTTTGTCTTTCTGTAGGCATCGTCATTATTCGCAATCTCCCGTTTAAGAAGAACTCCAACCGCACCCTCGGCTCCCATGACTGCTATTTCCGCAGTCGGATAAGCAAAATTAATGTCAGTGCGGATATGTTTTGAGGCCATCACGCAATACGCACCGCCGTATGCTTTTCGTGTAATTACTGTGATCTTAGGCACCGTCGCCTCGGCAAATGCATACAAAAGTTTGGCACCGTGTCGAATTATTCCTAAATGTTCCTGATTTACTCCCGGCAAAAATCCGGGCACGTCCTCGAATGTGATCAAGGGAATATTAAAACAATCGCAAAATCGCACAAATCTGGCGGCTTTTACCGACGCATCAATGTCCAGAACACCAGCAAGATACGCCGGCTGATTTGCAACAATTCCAACCGAATACCCGCCTAATCTCGCAAATCCGATAACAATATTTTGAGCGTAATGCTCCTGAACCTCAAAGAAATAGCCTTCATCTACGACATTGTGGATGATATCGCGTATGTCGTAGGGCTGAGTTGATGATTCCGGAACCATCGAATTGAGCTTCTCGTCCGCGCGGTCGCTCGGATCACTAGTCGCCACAAACGGCGGGCTGTCCATGTTGTTTGAAGGAACAAAAGACAACAGTTCCCGGGTCAAACGCAGGGCATGCTCATCGGAATCCGCCGCAAAATGAGCCACGCCTGATTTCACGTTATGCGTCATCGCGCCGCCAAGCTCATCTTTTGTAACGTCTTCGTGCGTAACGGTTTTTATCACGTCTGGTCCGGTGATAAACATGTAAGACGTGTCCTTGACCATCACATTAAAATCGGTGATAGCCGGTGAATAGACGGCTCCGCCCGCACAGGGGCCGAGAATGCAGCTTATTTGCGGGATCACACCGCTTGCAAGTGTGTTTCGCAGGAAAATATCAGCGTAACCTGCGAGTGAAACAACGCCTTCCTGGATACGTGCCCCGCCTGAATCATTCAGCCCAACCACGGGAGCACCGGTTTTCATGGCGAGATCCATGATCTTGCAAATTTTTTGCGCGTGAGTTTCCGAAAGCGAGCCGCCAAAAACGGTAAAATCCTGTGCGAATATAAAGACTTCGCGGCCGTCAACCAGGCCGTGGCCAGTAATTACGCCGTCGCCGGGATATTTCTGCTCGTCCAGACCAAAATCGGTCGAGCGATGAATGACAAATTTGTCGAACTCCTCAAAACTTCCGTCGTCCAGAAAAAAATCGACTCTTTCGCGGGCGGTCATTTTGCCCGAATCCCTCTGTTTTTCAAGACGTTTGAGGCCGCCGCCTTCTTCGGCGATCTCCGACCTTTCTCTTAGAATTTCTATTTTGTTCTTAGGGCGAGACTCGGGCTGCATATCGCATAAGTTTAGTCATTTTGTGCGTCATTTCAAAACGTCTGAATAAATGATTAAATTGTGATGAACAATGAGTGAAATCGAGAAGATAACAAGCAGGGATAACCGTCGGCTGGTCACGGCAAGGAAAATCCGGGACGGAAAAATTTCCGATCAGATCTTTATTGAAGGGAAACGGTTAACCTTTGAGGCCTTGCGTTCGGATATTTCAATCGAAGAATGCTTTGTTGCGGAAGGATTCCGTGACCAGGAATTGCTAGCTGCGGTCGCCAACCGAACGTCGGCCATTGCCGAGATTTCCGGAAGGGTCTTTGACTCGATTGCAGACACAGATCGATCGCAGGGAATTATTCTGATCGCTAAACGGCCGAGAACTGGTGCTGACACCATCAAATCACTAATTGGAGCGGGTGGATTGCCAATAACCCTGTTCTTAAAAGAGGTGAATAATCCTTCAAATCTTGGAGCTATAGTTCGAACCGCTGAGGCGGCTGGCGTTGCGAGTGTGATTATTTCAAGACATTCGGCTGATGTTTACTCGGCAAAAGCCCTACGTGCCGCAATGGGAGCGAGTTTCCGGTTACCAATCTGGGATAACGCTGATTTTGACGAGGTGTTGGGTTGGGCCGAAAAAGGGAAGATGCTAACGACAGCGGCCGATACTTCGTCGTCGAACATTTATTCAGATATTGATTGGAGTATACCGAGGCTTCTGATTTTTGGGTCGGAGGCCCACGGACTAAGCGATGCGGACATGGGGAAAATAGATGACCGGATCAAAATCCATATGGAAAGCGAAGTCGAAAGCCTGAATGTCGCGGTTTCAGTTGGAATTATTCTATTTGAAGCAAAGCGGCAACATTTCGAAAAGTACGCGTAAACTTACCTATTTGAATTTATGTTAGAGATCGGCCTTCGATTGCCTTCTAACTCCTTGTTTAGCATAGTTTGCATGGTGGTATCGTATGTCACGACCAACGCCACGGCAATATCTGACGCCAGGACTTTAGCATTAATAGGGTCGGATTCAGATAATCGATTCCGGGCTTCGGAAAACGCGGCTCTCGCTTTCGGGTAGTCTCCGGTAAGAAGGTAGGCACGCCCCAAAAGATAATAGTCTTCTGTATCCCGCGGATCGACGCCCAACTTAGTGATATATCCGGCCGGATCATCGTCCACGTCTCTGCGATTTTTCTCAAATGCACTCAGCGGAATATTTGCAGATCGCATCTCCGACAATTGCGGCCTTATCGTCTCCGCCGGTTTTGGAACCAAAGCGAAATGATAAATGCCCAACCCAATAATGGTGCCGAAAAAAAGCATTCCTAGTGCTGTCGCGATCTTGCTAAGCGAACTAGTTTTTTCGTGATCCGTTTCCATCAATCCCGATTCGCCTAACATCGAAAACCTATCGGCCTGCACGGATTGTGGCGGCTCCGACCCAACAACGATCTTGATCTCACTTTCGGGCGTAGGTTCCGGGTCGGCAAACGACTCATCGTGCAAAATGGGAATCGTCGCCGCGTCCGCCATAGGTACTTCCGGTAGGTGGAGAGGCGTTTCGGGCATTTTTAGCTTATGGGTATCGAGCTCGAGCAGTTCGTCATTATCTACCCGGATATTATCTTCAACCGGCGGACGAACAGTCGCGACCGTGGGTTCGTCTTCATCAATTAGAAGGATTTCCCCAGGAACTTCGAATGCGTCGCCCGACGTACCCGAAATTTTGACAACAACGGCGGTGAGATTGTCCTCGGCCCCGCGTTCGTAGCAGAGGCCTTTGAGATATTCGCAAATATCAACCGGATCGCCGCCAAATGTTAGGACGCCCTTGATCTCCTGATCTCCGACATGACGTGTAATACCATCGGAACAGACCAAAAACGATGTTCCCGGCTCGACCATGATCGTCTTGATATCAATCTCAACGGTCGGCTCAGCGCCTAATGCACGGCTAATGATATTGCGGCTGGGATGATTCTCTGCCTGTTCTTCGGTCATCCGGCCGGCACGTACCTCCTCGGCGACAACAGAGTGGTCGTTGGTTTCACGGTAGAGAGTTCCGCCACGATCGACGCGGTAAAGCCGGGAATCGCCGACATGGCCGATCGTCGCAATATTTCCGGCCATATGAAGGGCAACTATAGTGGTCGCCATGCTCGAAAGCTGAGGTAATTCATTGGCCATCTGGTAGATCGCGGCGTTAGCCCGTTCGATCGCGGTCCGCATCACGTCATCTGCATCGGACCCGTCATGCTGATTGGTAAACGCCTCGCCAAGGATCTCCATCGCCATTTGCGAGGCGACTTCGCCGGCCTGCGCTCCGCCTACGCCGTCAGCGACTGCGAAAATACCGCTTTGGCTTATTTCAAGGAATGAATCCTCGTTTTGCGGCCTCTTTTCACTTAGGCCGCGGTCGCTGACAGCGGCTGACGAAATGCGGATGCCATTATCCATTATCAACTCTCCGAAATATGATTGCGAAGGGAGACATCTTTATTTACAATGTATCACCCTATACTGTCTGCGGTTTTACTTCAACTGCGTCTTTAAGCCGGTCAATTGAATTTCTATGTGAAAACGCCATTAACATCCCCAGCATCACAAAGCTTGTTAAGAGGCTGAATCCGCCGTGGCTCACGAATGGCAAAGTAATTCCGGTCATTGGCAGAGCCCGTGTGATACCGCCGATGTTAACGAGTGCCTGAAATCCTATAAAGGTCGAAAGCCCGATACAGCATAATTTGCTGAACATATCACGCGAATCGCGGGCAGTTCGCACACCGGCGCTTACAAGCACAATAAGGGCAAAGATTACCAATAATCCGCCAAAAAGTCCAAGTTCTTCGGCTATCGCGGCGAAGACATAATCCGAATCGGCAACGGGAATCAGCTCGGGATAACCGAGGCCCAAACCACGGCCCGTGGTACCACCCGAAGCGAGCCCGAATGTAGCCTGCGCGGGTTGAAACGCTAAAATGTCGAACCATGCATCGATGTTTATCGTCTTCTGCAGATCCGGCTCATTAGCTAGCATTTGCGGAAGATTCGGATCTTTTTCTACCAGCTTTTTGTAATAAGCGTCGTAATCGTCTTTCCACCATTTCGTTTCCGGCGTCGGCGGATTAAATCCGTCAAGCCACAAATGAAACCGCTGTTGTATACGATTGGGCAGGATCGTTTTGACGGGCGCGGCAAAAGCGGGCAACAGAGGTATTTTCTCTTGGGTCTTGTCGGGCAGGGCACCTACAACTAAAATTGACACCGCAATCAAAACGCTCCCGACAAGGACAAACCGCTGTGAAAAGCGGCGAACGGCGATCAGATAAAGGGTTGCATAAACCGCGCTGAAAATCATCATTTGTCCAAAATCCTTAAGAACAAAGAAGGGTATGAAGGGCAGGATTGCCATGAAGACGAGCGGAACGGCGTCCTTGGCACGCGGAATGCCCCAGTACGTACGCGTGAGATTCTTATATAGGACCGCAAGGATCGCGGCAAAACCGATCAAAAAAGGGATCTTGGCGGGTTCCCAAGGGGTCATGTTTCCGATGGATTTCCCGGCGTGCGACGTAATCGCCGCCACTATCAGCGGCCCGAGCGTCAGGAGCACCACCAGAAACCCGTTTCTTTGCAGCATGCCAAGAACATCCTCACGCCGAATCATGATAAACGCACCTATGAGGCCGATAAACGCCAGTATCGGGTTTATCGTGCTGCCGGACAGAAATACCGCTGAAAAGCCTTCGTTTGCAGGTTTTTGCGTTTCCGTCGAAAGATCTATCGGGGCCGGTGGGGTCGCGGGCAATCCCATGATCCGCTTCTTTTCCGCAGAGTAGTTTTCCTGAATGTAATGCATCTGGAGAACTTTAATCTTCTCCTGACGCGCCTCGGCCTTGTCTTTTCGCGACGTGTATTCAGGGTCGCTAAACAGCCGGTATTGCATGGTTAATCCGATCGAAAACAGCAATACGGCCGAGGTGTATAACGTCCAGTTACCATCAAACCTAATAAATCGCTTTAACAGAATTGGCAGAACTGCAAGAAAAGATAGGAGAGAGAGATTTCGTACGGCGGTCAGCGTTGACGTGTCATAACCACGGATCAAAGCTCCGTAACGTATCGAATAATGGGAGATCGCCGTGATAAGCACGATCAAGACAAGGACAAAGAAATGCGATGAGGTTCTGTTTTTCACTCGACAATTTTCAGGCTATTTACGCTTTTTCCCCGTCGGCTTTTGCGCCGGAGCCTTGGCCCGGTATCTTTCACCCAAAAGACCAAGCTCTCTTGCCTTTAATATCACATTCGCCGCGACCGGAGCTGCGGTTCCGCCGCCAAACTGGTTCCCTATATCCTCTAAAACGACGGCGATTGCCACCTGCGGATTTTCGAGCGGAGCGATGCATATAAACCATCCATCGGTTCGGTTATAAGTAAGGTATTCTTTGTATTCGACGATCTGGCCGTTCTCGTCTTTCATTTTCTTTATGACAAACATGCGCTCGCCGGTCTTGGGATCATATCGCGCTGCGTTGTCCTTTTCGGCGGTCCCAGTCTTGCCACCCGCCATGATGTTCGTGCCGGCGAGAGCCGCCTTTACGCGGCCTCCCGTTCCTCCGGCCTCTTCGGTCACCGTTGACATGATCGCTCGGACAGCAGCCGCCTGTTGAGGAGATAGCACCTCGGCAAAAATCTGCGGTGGAAGATCGGCTTCGATTTTCGCCTTCATAAGCCGTCCCTGCATATTGCCTGGGACGGATGCGATCAGTGCCATTTGAAATGGGGTCATCTGCGACGCAAGCCCTTGTCCCATGCCCTCAAGGCCAAAATCATAAAGAGTCAATTCTTTACCGGTCACCATGGTCGCACGTGCCGGAGCAAGAGCGTAGGCGATACGCCGGTCACTCGTATTCCAAATATCGGGGAAATAACCTTGCGTCAATGCGTCATTTTTTGCCTCAACCGGAGCGATCCCGACAAGACGGGCGGTTTCGCCCATTCGATCGCGTCCGAGAGCATTTGCAAGTTGGGCAAAATATTGGTTGCTCGATACCTTGAAGGCCTCCCGCAGTGGCACACCCGTTTGGCATATCTCACAACTTCCACCGGCATCGCAAATTGGACGCGATCCGCGAAACGGCGTGTAGCACGGCGGCTCATTACCCGACGACAGATCGCTGAATAAAAGGTCCTGTTTGCCCGCGCGGAACGCAGACATCATAGTCAATGTCTTAAAAGTTGACCCGGGTACGTAGTATTCGCGGGTTGCCCGATTAAGCAAAGGCTTTTGATCCTTATTTGCCTCCAGTTTCAAGTAGGAATTCAGATTCTGAGCCTCGGCCAGATTAAATGACGGATTGGAGTACATTGCAAGGACGTCGCCGGTTTGTGGATTAAGGACGACAATAGCGCCTTTCTTTCCTTCAAGTTGCTTAGCGACATATTCCTGAAGGTCTCGATCTATCGTGGTTCGAACGTCCTTTTGCTCGGGCTCCGGCTTTTTGTATTTGGTAAGTATTTCCCATGC
>JAYUDV010000052.1:0-6457 GCA_043739565.1 Chloracidobacterium sp. | reverse complement strand
GTTGTCGAGCGCAAGACGACGATACCCGTGCTGTCAAACATCCTGATCGAATCGATCGGTGAAAACGAGATCCGCATCGTCGGCACCGACCTCGATGTTACGATCCGGTGCGATGCGGAGGCCGAGATCATCAAGCCCGGCTCGATCTGCATCCAGGCCCGCAAGCTCTTTGACATCGCACGAGCCTTGGATCCGGGCGACGCGCATTTTCGTAAGGAAGATAACGAGTGGGTGACGATGAAGTGCGGCCGTGCCAATTTTCGTCTCGCCGGCGTCAGCCGC
The DNA here is from genome assembly GCA_043739565.1 of Chloracidobacterium sp. Taxonomy (GTDB): domain Bacteria; phylum Acidobacteriota; class Blastocatellia; order Pyrinomonadales; family Pyrinomonadaceae; genus OLB17. The sequence goes on along the minus strand of JAYUDV010000052.1, from coordinate 6,175 downwards.
GACCAGTTTCCTGAGATACCGCAGTTCAAAAGCACGCCGATGAAGCTGCCGGCCGAGGTCTTTGGCTACATGATCCGCAACACGGCGTTTGCGATCACCAACGAGCAGTCGCGATTCACCTTGTCCGGTGCCAAATTCATCATCGGTGACGGCGCGGCCAAGATGATCACGACCGATGGTCACCGCCTCGCGTATGTCGAGCGTTCAATCGACGATCAGGAAGGCGTTATGGACACGCTAATCCCGAAAAAAGCACTGCTTGAGCTCGTCAAGATATCACGCGGTGATGGCGAGGTCTCGTTTGGCGAGGATACAAACCACATCTATTTTGAGACCGAGGGACGCCTGCTCATCACCCGGAAGCTCTCAGGCAATTTCCCGAATTACGAGATGGTCATGCCCAAGGACAACGACCACTCGGCCATCTTCGATCTCGAAGAGATGCGCAACGCGGTGCGCCGCATGTCGCTCATCGCCGACGAGCGCAACCGCTCGATCCGCCTCACCATCCGGACAGGCGAAATCGAGGTCATCGCCCAGTCCACCGAGGAAGGCGACGGCACCGAGATCGTCCAGGCCGATTACACCGGCGAAGAGATCCAGCTTGGCTTTAACTGGCAATACCTCATTGAATTCCTAAACAACGTCGGCGCCGGCGAGATGGCGGCAGATTCGTCAGTGGCGACCGGGGCATCTTCGTCTGAAGACAACGGCGCCGCCACGGCTCCGGCCCGCGAGACAGCCCAGCGGACCCGCATCGCATTCGAATTCAAAGACGCCAACGCCCAAACCCAAATGTCTATCGCCGGCGAAAACACCTACAACTACAAATATATCGTCATGCCGCTGCGAATATGATATAACATCTGAGCGCTCTTAATTCGACAGTTTATACAGTAGGTTCGCCGCAAGGAAGCTTGGACTCCTTTTAGATATTGGGCTGTCGACGCATTCTAATCCAGATGGAATTGTCTACCCGCTTCGTTAGCCTTGTCAGCGATCTTGCCATTCGAGAAACTGGTCGCCGCTCTGGCAACCTTTTGCATTATTTGGTGTTTATCGTAAACACCTACATCGACGCACTTGAAGATATATCCTCAAAGGAGAGGTTTCCCGAGAGTTTGTCGGCCGATTTTCGAAAAGCTACCAAGAACCTAGAAATCAACAGCGACATATCCATTTACCGCGATTTCGAGAAGGATTATAAGCGGGACTTTGAAAAAATTTCATACTCGGACTTCAGGGCCGTTTGCACGTCGCTTATAAAGGCATTTTTGGTTAATCGCCGACACAGTGTTTCATTTTCTATTCTGTCTGATGAAGCAAATGCGTATATTGCTTCCTTACTCGAGCCAAAAGAAAACCTTGTTGTTTTTAACCCTGCGTGCGGAGCAGCCTTTACTTTCCTCAAACTTTTAGAAATCCATCCTGAACACTCTGTCCGATTTGTCGGACAGGAGTTCGACCCGGAAATGCATCTAATTGGACTCGTTAATCTTCTTATCCACGGCGTCCATAATGCTGAGATCCGACTTGAGAATTCCTTGGAAGGCCCCCCGTCTACTATTCGTGGAAAAATTGATGTATCAATTTTGGCCATTCCAAATGAACCCCTACCGACCCCTTCCCGGTCTGCGGATCATATATTTATCGACTCTATGCTTGTGGGCCTAAGTTCTGATGGAAGAGGGGTCGCAGTTGTGCGCGACATTTTTCTGACTAATGATTTTTATAAAGGGGAACGGGAGAATTATATAAAGCGCGGTTGGATTGAATCAATTACCAGCCTGCCGCTGGAAAGCGTCGCCCCGTCGCTCCGACTAAAGAGTTCAATCATCGTTTTTAACAAAGCAAAGCGAGAACAGTCAGTCCGCTTCCGAGAACTGGATTCGAACTTTAATGTCGCAGATGAAAGCACTATAGACAGAGCCCAGATAGCGAAGCATGGATTTAGACTGAACGCAAATCGATATGTGAACCCCAATCGCCAACAGCTCACAGATTTTCTTAGAAAAAGCCCGTACAGGGTTGTGCGCCTAAAAGATCTGGCGATTTCGTCGGAACGCGGAGAAAATTATTCGTCTCCGCAGCGAACTGGCAGAGCAAATGCGGGTGCGGTGCCATATGTTAGGACTGCGGACCTTGCCAAGGACGACACTAACCTCATCCTAGCAATCGATTCTGTGCAGAAATATGTTGCACCAGATTTCATCAAGAAAGAGCCTGTAAAACAGACCGCAATACTTGCGAGTCTGATTGGTGGAAAATTAAGAGCCACGTTTTTTGAATTTCAAGGGCAAGAGATTCTTATCGCGACAGATGTGCTGGCCATATTTTTCCCGGAGACCAATAAGGGATTTCAAATCGACATCAAGTACATCTTAACCCAGCTCCGGTCTAACTTGGTTCAAACGCAGGTTGAGATGGCTCTGATCTCAAGGAATGCCATCAATCGAATATCGCCCGAAGATTTATTGCGTATTGAAATCCCACTTCCTAAAATTGAGGAGCAACGCCGGCAAGTTCTGGAACTAGGCTCACTGCTTTCACAACGAAGCCGCGCTGAAAAGCAAATTGTTGAAACTTCTGAAAGGATAACGCAAACCGAATACGATGTAGTCGCGACCATTAGTCATAATTTGAATCAAAAATTCGGAAGCATTACTGAAGACTACGATTCGCTAATACGATTCTTGGAACGAAAAGAAAGGACGGGGTCAAGACTTGATTTCGCCCAACTATTACGGCCCCTTGACAAGGATGAAAGGAATGACACGGTAGACACCCTGGCGGCGGTTGTAGAGCGCCTCAGGAGAAATCTGAAAGATACGACCGAAACATTGAAAAGAACCGAAGATATTATCCAAAAGAGCCAATTGAACATCGCCTCAATCGATATAATCCAATTCTTTAAATCCGAGATTAAGCCAGATTTTGAGAATCATAATTTCGAAATCGCCATCATCGAGTCGAAACCGATTCAAATTTCGCTTGATGTAGGAGCCTTCAAAGACGCCCTTCAAAATCTAATTGAAAACGCCAAACGACATGGATTTACAGATCCCGAGCGAACGTACAATATCGTTTTTGAGTTATCGAAATATGAAAGCCCGTCGGGGGATTCGTTTCTGCGCATTCTGTATAAGAACAACGGAAATCCTTTTCCTAAGGGGTTTGGCTTTGAAGAGTATAAGCGCCTTGGCGGACGAGCGGGGCAAACCAGGGCTACGGGACTCGGCGGATTCTTCATTAACAAGGTGATTGATTTGCATGGGGGCAGATTTAGTTTTGTAGAAATTGATCCAACCTCAATTGAACCCTTCAAAGTGCAGTTTGAGATTCTCCTACCACTATCTGACTAAAACATATGAAAAAACTAAGTTTTCTCTTGATAGATGACGAGAAAGAATATTGCCGGACCTTAAAGACTAATGCTTACCAGATTGGCCTCGATAATGGGTTCGAAATTCACGTTACCGATTCGCAAAACTGGGAGGACGGAAAATCTCGGTTGGAGGAAATGTATTTCGATGCCGTGATTTTCGACGCGAAGTGCATGGTTCGCCGTGAGCAAGAAACTGAAGACTTTGAGTTCCTAGCAATCGCTCTAGATGATCTTGCTATTTTAGAAAGCACCTATAATAGAACCATCCCGTTTGCAGTAAACACAGGCTACTTTGGCGAAAAAGAAACCACAACCATGAATGGCCTAGTTAAGAAACGGAGAAGCAAGATTTTCTCAAAGGCCGCGTCAAAGGAATCCCTAATCGATTACTTGATAAATCAAATCGGGAACGCGCCGGCTACAAAAATCGAGCGAGATTTTTCTGAAGTGTTTGAAGTTTTTGATCTGGGGTATCTCGACAGCTCGCTGAAGGCGGATCTCCTAGATGTTTTAGCCTGCGTAGACGACCCGACGAACGTTAAGAACAACTTTAACCGCCTTCGCAAGATTTTGGAAGCAGTCTATAAGAGATTGGGGGAAATCGGATATTTGCCGGATAGCGTTTTCCATCCGGATGGTCGGCCAAATCTTACGTCAGTAGGCTTCTTTCTTCGTGGCTTTACGAAATATCCGACCCCCGCTACAAACCCGGAGCCGATAAATGAAGCCCATTATCTTACCTGCGTAGAGTTCGTTACTGGGGTAACCAGCCAATTATCACACCATACTAGTTATTATCGTCATGACGTTTCTATTAATGCATATAGAGGCACGACATTTGCCCTATTCGAAATAATGCTATGGTTTAAACGACTTATGAAAAGGCGCACTTAAGTTCCGTCCCGGACCTGGCATTTAATATCACCGGGTTGACTGTATCGCCCTTGTTTACACGCGAGTTTGTGCATTTTGGTCTCCCACATCGCTCGATGCGGGCGCTACCGCTCGCGGTACTGACAAGAGGGGAGCTTTAAGGAGATCCGCGCTATAATCTTTGGCTATGAAAACAATCTTCGCCGCCGTGAATTTCCGCTTTGCCGCATTTATTCTGATAATGGTTAGTCTAGTTATGCCAAACAAGATTTACAGCCAGCGAACACAGAAGCCGGTGTTGTACGGGCGGCATTGGGTTGCCATTACGGGGAAGCCGATTGCGGCGACGGCGGGGGCGATGATTTTTCAAAAAGGCGGGAACGCCGTTGATGCGGCGTGTGCGATGATCGCGGCGACCGCGACCATGTGGGACACGCTCTCGTGGGGCGGCGAGACGCAGGCTCTCATATACAATCCGCACACCGGGAAGGTCATCGGGATCAATGCTCTCGGCGTCGCTCCGACCGGTGCGACGGCTGCGTTTTACAAGTCGAAGAGAATGAATTACCCACCCGAGTACGGCCCGCTGGCGGCGGTCACTCCGGGAACACCGGGCGGGATTATGACGATGCTTGCCGAATACGGAAAGCTGAGCTTGAAGGATATCTTGGAACCGGCGATCGAGATGGCGGACGGTTATGTGATGGACGGCGAGACGGCGGGTACGATCGAGCGGCAAAAGACTTGGTTAAAGAAGTGGAAGTATTCGAGTGCGGTCATGCTGCCGCATCTGGGTGAAAAACGCGAAGGCCCGGCGGCGGGTGAGATATTTCGCCAAGCCGATCTGGCGATTACGCTTCGAAAACTGGTCGAGGCGGAGCAGAACGCGCTAAAATCCGGCAAAAATCGCAAACAGGCGATCATGGCGGCATACGACCGATTTTATAAGGGCGACATAGCAAAGGAGTTTGTCCGAGGCACGAGAGAAATGGGCGGCCTGATTACGATGGACGACTTGGCCCGTTGGCAGGTGCATATCGAGGAGCCGGTTTCGACCAGCTACAAAGGCATCGACGTTTATAAGCTAAACGTCTGGACGCAAGGGCCCGCGATGCTCCAGGCACTCAACATCCTCGAAAATTACGATCTCAAAGCGATGGGCTACAACAGCCCAAAGTATATTCACACCATCTACCAAGCGATGAATTTAGCGTTTGCCGACCGCGATTTTTATTACGGCGACACATACGCAAAGCAGGTCGCTCCAGTCGGCACGCTTTTGTCAAAGGAATACGCGAAGGAACGTGCAAAGCTCATAAATCCCGACCGCAACGACGCGGGCGTCAGGCCGGGCGATCCATATAAGTTTCAAAACAAGGCAAATCCGTTCGCCGATCTGCTTGATAAATGGAAGGTTGTGCCTTCCGACAAGCAGACTCTCGCTCCGCAGCCTGTGAGTGACGTAATCAGAGAGATGATGCTTCGCGACGAGATGGCCGACAGCTTTCCGGACAACCGTTCGTTTTACGGCGGCACGACGTCGGTCGAGGCTTCGGATGCCGAGGGCTGGGTCGTCAGCATCACGCCGAGCGGCGGTTGGATACCGGCAGTTATTGCAGGTAAGACGGGTGTCGGATTGAGCCAGCGTGCACAGAGCTTTGTGACGGATGCGGCCGACGGCCCGTATAACGTCATCGAACCCGGCAAGCACCCGCGCGTCACGCTCACGCCGACGCTCGCGCTTAAAGACGGCAAGCCGTATTTATGTTTTTCAGTTCAGGGCGGCGACAGCCAGGACCAGAATCTGCTGCAATTTTTCCTGAACATGGTCGAATTTGGAATGAACGTCCAGCGCTCGACCGAGGCCCCGAATATCAACAGCTTTCAGATGCGAAGTTCGTTTGGCATGCACGAAAC
>JAYUDV010000051.1:0-2454 GCA_043739565.1 Chloracidobacterium sp. | reverse complement strand
GCAGCAAAACCGCCGCGACGAGCACGATGCACGAGAGAAAAAATATTCCGTATAAAAAATAAACCATTGTTTTAGTGAATAGTGAATAGTGGATAGTGGATAGTAAAAAGAGATGGCGAATCGCCAATCAACTTTTCACTTTTCACTTTTCACTTTTCACTGCCGTTCATAATTCACGATCTGAGCGAAACTTTCCGCTTCGAGGCTTGCTCCGCCGACCAATGCACCGTCTACGTCCTCTTGCGACATCAGCGTCGCGATATTGTCGGGTTTTACCGAACCGCCGTAAAGTATCCGCACGTTTTGAGCGATCTCGGGCCCCTGCGTTTCGGCAACCGTCCGGCGGATGTGGCCGTGCATTTCTTGAGCCTGTTCGGGCGTGGCGGTTTTACCCGTACCAATTGCCCAGACAGGCTCGTAAGCGATAATGATACGTTCCATGTCGGCAACTGTCAAACCGTCCAGCCCTTTGACCAACTGGTTTTTGACCACGGTTTCGGCCGATCCGGCTTCCCTTTCAGTTAAGTTTTCGCCAACGCAGACAATGGCCGTGAGTGCGGAGGACAGGGCCGCTTTTGTCTTCCGGTTAACCGATTCATCCGTTTCGCCGTAGAATTGGCGCCTCTCGGAATGGCCGATAATGACATGTGAGCATCCGGCGTCCGTGAGCATCGCGGGCGAAATTTCACCGGTGTGTGCTCCAAATTCACTCTGGGCGGCGCAATTTTGTCCGGCAACACGGATATTCGATCCTTCCAAACGGTCGGCGACTGTTTTTAGCGCGGTGAATACAGGTGCGATGACCACTTCGCAATGATTTGCGTTGGCCACCAGCGGCTTGAGCGCAAGCGCCGTATCAACGGCCTCGCCGAGCAGTTTGTACATCTTCCAATTACCTGCTATGACAGGTTTTCTCATAGAAATACGTTAACAAAAACCAATGAAGTTAGCCAAGAACTAGAGTATCTTGCCTATTTATCATCCAACGCCGCAACACCAGGCAAAACATCTCCCGCCAAAAACTCCAACGTGGCGCCGCCGCCGGTGGAGATGTGGGTTATTTTGTCATCGAGGCCGGCCTGATTGACGGCCGAGACCGAATCGCCGCCGCCGACGATTGAGATCGCACCTTTTTCCGTCGCTTCGGCAACGGCTTTGGCGATCGCGACGGTGCCGATGTCAAAGGGTTTTTCCTCAAACATGCCCATCGGGCCGTTCCAGACGATGGTTTTGGCGCCCACGAGAGCGTGTTTGAATATTTCGATAGTTTCGACGCCGATATCGAGGCCTACGAGGCCAGTGTTGGTAAAAGCGATCGGGATCGTTTTGGTCGAATTTAGCGGATCGTAGCTGTCCACGACCTGATGATCGGTCGGCAATATAAGCTCGACACCGGCGTCTTTTGCCATCTGCTCGATCTCGAGCGCCTTTGGCATCATGTCGTCCTCAACGAGCGATTTGCCGATGGTAAAGCCCTGAGCCTTAAAAAACGTGTACGCCATCGCTCCGCCGATGAGCAGCTTGTCGACCTTGCGTTTGATGAGCGACTCGATGACCGGTATCTTATCCGAAACCTTAGCACCGCCGAGGATCGCGACAAACGGGCGTTCGGGATCGTGAAGCGCTTTTCCCAGAAAATTCAACTCTTTTTCCATCAAAAGTCCGGCAACTTTGTCTTTTACAAAATGCGTGATTCCCTCGGTCGAGGCGTGGGCACGGTGAGCCGTGCCGAACGCATCGTTGACATAAACATCGCACAAAGACGCGAGCTGTTTGGCAAATTCGGGGTCATTTTTCTCTTCTTCGGCGTGAAGTCGCAAATTTTCGAGCAGCAGAATCTGGCCCCGCTGGAGATCGGCAACGCGGGCAGCAACCTCGTCACCGACGCAATCGGCGGCGAAGAAAACGCGGTCGTTTTTGATCTCGGCTTTTCCGAGCGCGGTTCCGGCTTCGGTTGTATAAACAGGCTCCTCGTCGCGAGACGAAATTTCCTGTAATTCAGGCAATTTGCGCAAATATTCGTAAACCGGTTTCAGGCTGTATTTTGCGGCGTCGTACGGCATCCCCTTTTCATCAGCCTTCTTTTTGTCTTTAAGCGGGCGGCCGAGATGCGAGGCGAGTATCACCTTTGCACCATGTTCGATGGCGTATTTGATCGTCGGCAGAGCACCGAGAATACGCGTGTCATCGGCGATGACGCCACCTTTGATCGGAACGTTGAAATCGACGCGGATAAATACCCGTTTACCGTCGATATCTATGTCTTTTATGGTTTTTTTGTTCACGGTGTCTTTTCCGGTGTTAATTGGAATAAATTTGGCTCATGCGAGTATAATCTTCTACGAGGATCGCGCCGAAAATCTATTTTTTGGCGCCTATCTTCAAATTAAAACAAGGGAGAAATAAAATGAAATTGAAACTAATTACGTTGGCACTCTGCGGCATTTTCGGCCT
>JAYUDV010000050.1:0-2477 GCA_043739565.1 Chloracidobacterium sp. | reverse complement strand
TGATCGGTTCATCGGCAACAAAAATAAGAGCCTCGACCAAAGCTACTAGCTCAGCCGGCGTTCGCGTTTGTTTTTCTTCAAATTCCAAATCCATAGAGTAAATTTTACCGCAGCGATGCTCTAAACCAGAATTTGCCCGCGAATCGACGCGAATAGCTCGAATAAATAAATTAAAAATATTCGCGTAAATTTGCGTTATTCGCGGGCAAAAATTCTTGCACCGTCCAGCCGACTCGCAGATTAAACGTTTCTCAAGATAATATCGCCGAATGTCTTGGTTTGCAGCAACTTGACGCCTTCGGTGCGGACGATCTCAAGAACCGCGATGAAGGCGGTCACAAGCTCGCGTTTCGAGTGCATTTCCTCAAAAAACTTTAATAAATTAACCTCACCCGTCTCGAAGATGCGCCGTTTTAGATTTTTGATCATGTCGGCGAGCGATATTTCTTCGCGATGGATTTCCATCTTGATCTCGTCCACGTGCCGGGCCGCGATCTTTTGAAAAACGGTCAGCAGGTCGAAAACCGAGGCGTCGATCTCGGCGTTGTTTTCATCGGATTCGATCTGGCCGCGAGCAAATATGGCCTGCTCGACGGTCGAGCGTTCGTAGAGCATACCGGCGGCGGTCTTGAATTTTTCGTATTCGAGCAGGCGATCGACGAGTTCCCGACGCGGATCGTCCATTTCTTCGTCGTCCGTGACAGCCGGATCGCGAGGCAGCAGCATCTTTGATTTGATCTCGATCAGCGTCGCCGCCATGACGAGAAAATCAGCGGCAACGGCGATATCAAGACGTTTCATTACCCGGACGTAGTCGAGGTATTTCCCGGTGATCCGGGCAATAGGAATGTCGAAAATATCCGCCTGCTCCTGCTTGATAAGATAAAGAAGCAAGTCGAGCGGCCCGGCAAATTCGCCGAGCTTGATCTTCAATTCGTCCGTCCCGCCCGACATGATCTCGGTGGTTTCTTTATGAAAATCAAAGGTGAATTGTTCCTGCGTTTCCTGCACTCAATATTTTCTGAATTCTAAATTTTCGATTATAAATTCCAAATTATTTTTTCAAAGACAATTGAGAATTGAGAATGTGCAATTAGCAATTACTCGCTATCGACGGCGTATTTTTTTAGGTCTTCGAGGCTGACGATTGTCAACGCCGCCTCGTGCGTTGCATCCAGAAATACCTGCGGAGCCATTCCGGCATTCAGCGCTTCACGCCAACGAAGCATGCAGAGACACCATTTATCGCCTTCCTGTAAGCCGGGAAAAGCATACTGCGGCATCGGCGTCGACAGATCGTTTCCGGCGGATTTTGAAAAAGCCAGGAAGTCGTCGGTCGCCAAAATACACACCGTGTGTCGGCCCGTATCATCAGCTCCGGTGCGGCAATAGCCGTCGCGGTAAAATCCTGTCATTGGATCGGTACAGCAACTCTTTAACTCGCCGCCAAGGACATTTTTGGGCTTCGGATGATGTCCATTTCCGTTGCCATTTCCGTTTGTGTAACTCATATTTGTTTATTTTTACCAAAGGGAACACAGAGCCTATTGAGAAGAATCGCTTTATTTACTCTGTGTACTCTGTGTTCTCTGTGGTAAATCCTTTCAGATTATCTCCAATGCCTTTTCGATCGGCCTCGCGAGTACGGCTTTGTCGCCAACCTCGACGATGGGTCGCTGGATGAGGCCCGGATTGGCGACCATCGCCTTAATTATGTCCGCGTCCGGCGTGTCCACTGTTATCCCAAGAGCTTTAAAATCGGGTTCGGCACGCCGCAAAACTTCGTACGGTCTCAATCCTGTTTTTTTTAACAACGCTCCGAGCTTCTCCTCGGTAAACGGCTCGATAAAATAATTTACTTTGTCGTAGCCAATGCCGTTTTCGAGAAACAGCTTTGCTAAGTTGCGACAAGTCGTGCAGGTCGGTTTTTCGTAGACTGTGACCGTCATTTAGTTAATTCCCATTTTGCGATACACGTCTTTTAATGTCTCACCCGCGATGGCACGAGCCTTTTCGGCTCCTGTTTTGAGTAACGAAGATAGTTCATCGTCGCTGTAATGATTGACGCGCTCCTGGAACGGACGCAGAAATTCGACAACAACCTCGGCCAATTCGGATTTGAAATGACCGTAGCCTTTGCCGTTGAAATGATCAATGCATTCTTGGGTCGATTTGCCGGTTAGCAGTTGAAAGATCGTCAGCAGATTTTTGATCGCCGGGCGCGCGTCATCAAAGCTGATCTCAGTGCCGGAATCGGTCACGGCACGTTTGATCTTTTTCGTGATCGTATCGGCTTTGTCTATGAGAAAGATCGAGCCGTTGGCGTCCTCGTCCGACTTTGACATCTTCTTTGTCGGATCCTGTAGCGACATGATCTTTGCGCCGACCGGCGGAATGAACGCGTCGGGAATGACAAATGTCTCGCCAAAATCGCGGTTAAAACGCATCGCGAGATCGCGCGTCAATTCGAGATGCTG
>JAYUDV010000049.1:0-15391 GCA_043739565.1 Chloracidobacterium sp. | reverse complement strand
CTCATCAACGAGACCAGCCCGTATCTGCTCCAGCACGCGCATAACCCGGTGGATTGGCATGCATGGGGCGACGAGGCATTTCAACGCGCCAAAGCTGAGGACAGGCCGGTGCTGGTGAGCATCGGATATTCGGCGTGTCATTGGTGTCATGTGATGGAGCATGAGTCGTTTGAGGACGAATCGGTTGCGGCAATCATGAACGAACATTTCGTCAATATCAAGGTCGATATGGAAGAGCGGCCGGATGTCGATCAGATTTACATGAATTTTGTGCAGATGACGACCGGACGCGGCGGGTGGCCGATGAATGTTTTTCTCACGCCGGAGAAAATGCCCTTTTTTGGAGGCACGTATTTTCCGCCCGCACCGCGTTACGGGATGCCGAGTTGGCGGCAGATATTGATGAGCCTCGCGGACGCTTATCGTGAGCGGCGCGACGAACTGGAAAAATCCGCCGTTGATATTGTCGGCGAACTGCGGCGGATGAGCATCATCGAGACGTCGGCGGGAGTCTTGTCGCCGGATATGCTGGAAGCGGCTTTTACGAGCTTTACGCGCACGTTTGACGCGGCGAATGGCGGGTTTGGCGGGGCTCCGAAATTCCCGGCGGCAATGTCGCTCGAATTTTTGCTGGCGTATCACCACCGGACGGGCAACGATATGGCATTGTCGATGGTTACGCATTCCCTCGACAAGATGGCAAACGGCGGGATCTACGATCAGATCGGCGGCGGCTTTCATCGCTACGCGGTCGACGCGATTTGGCTCGTGCCGCATTTCGAAAAAATGTTGTATGACAACGCACAGCTCATACGTGTTTATCTTCATGCGTATCAAGTATTGAATTCACGAAAGAATTCGGTCGCGAGCGCTCCTGGTTCTGAAAATCAGACTGAGTTTTACAAACGCATCGCGGTCGAGATACTGGAGTATGTTCGCCGCGAGATGCTCGACGAAAGCGGCGGGTTTTATTCGACGCAGGACGCGGACAGCGAGGGCGTCGAGGGCAAATTTTTTGTCTGGACGCCGGATGAGATCGAGGCGATTCTGGGCGAGGATGATGCGCGGGCGTTTTGTAAGTATTATGACGTCACGGCTGAAGGGAATTTTGAGGAGACGAATATTTTAAACGTCAAGGACCCGGTCGCTACCGGTTCGGCTGAGCTCACGGCCGAAGCCGCTCCAGGTTCTGACGTGAATAAGAAGTTGTTCGACGAACGTGAAAAGCGGATAAAACCAAACCGCGATGAAAAGGTCTTGACGGCCTGGAATGGTTTGATGCTCGCGGCGTTTGCGGACGCGGCGGCCGTTTTGCAGAACGACGAATATCTGGAAATTGCGAAAAGGAACGCTAAGTTTATCTCGACGCAATTGCAGCATGACGGAAGGCTTTTGCGGACGTGGAAGGACGGCGCGGCAAAGCTGAACGGCTATATCGAAGATTACGCAAACGTCGCGGACGGCTTGATCGTGCTGTATCAAGTTTCGGGTGAAACGAAATATCTGACGGAAGCAAAGCGTCTTGCCGATCTGATGATCACCGAGTTTTGGGACGACGAGAACGGCGGATTTTTCTTTACTTCGAACGATCACGAGGAACTCGTCGTTCGCAATAAGGATTTCTACGATAACGCGACGCCATCGGGAAATTCAGTCGCGGCTGATGTTTTGTTGAGACTTGCCAAACTACTCTGTGACGATAAGTATGAGCGGTTTGCTGTAACGGTATTGCGGCTGGCGGCTTCGCAATTACGGCGGCATCCGCAGGGTTTTGGCCGGGCGTTGTCGGCGTTGGAATTTCACCTTTCGGCGACGAAGGAGATTGTTGTGATCGGGCCGAAAGGGAATGATCTGGAGCGTGATGTTCTCTGCCGATATTTACCGAATGCGGTTGTCGTGCTGTCATCGGATGCGAAAGCCGATGCTGCTACGATCCCGCTATTGAAAGATCGCGGGATGCTCGTGGAAAAAGCGACGGCTTATGTTTGTAATGATTTTGTTTGCGAGCGGCCAGTGACGACGTTGGAGGAACTTGACGCGATTTTGTGATTGCGGTCTTTTACGCCTGAGGGCGTAACTCTGAACAAGAAAAAGCTCGACCGTCTAGAACGATCGAGCTTTTTTAATACTAGCTTAGAAGCCTAAACTATTTGGGTTTGTTTGCCGGGGCATTGTTTGCCATAGCATTGGTTGCGGGTTTCATAGCGTTAGCCGAGTTAGCCATTGCATTGGCTGTGTTGGCCATTGCGTTAGCAGCGGTTGCCATCGTGTTCGCAGCCGCGTTAGCAGCATTGGCCACCGAATTCATAGCATTAGCCACAGCTTTATTCGTATTAGCATTATTCGTGGCTGCGTCGCCGCAAGCCATTCCTAATGCACCCATAACAAGAACTGCTGAAAGTGCAATTACTTTTTTCATAAAAAATTCTCCTGTCTTCTTCAAAGATTAGATCTAATTTAATTTACCGAAGACCATGCGGGGCACAGTCCTTGTTCCCAAGTCTTTCTAATTTTTGGAACATTGGTCAATATAGTCATGAACCGCTATTTAGTCAACCCCAAAAATCAAAAAAAACATATCGGAGGGTTTGAAATTACTCACCGTGTTCACTGCGGCGAACAAAAAAAGCACTTTGCCAGAGACAAAGTGCTTTTCAGTTCGTTCCAAAAAATCGAAACTATTACGGTTTTTTGGGTGTTGCTGTCGCCATCGGTGTTTTCATCGCATTCGCCGGCTTCATGTTTGATGCCGGGGTTGCGGTCGTATTAGCCGGTTTCACATTCGTTGCGGGGACGTTGGTCGCCGGCGTATTTGCCGGAGCGATGGTAATGGTGTTTGCCGGCGTGGCAACAACTACCGGTTTATTAACATTGGCATTATTAGCCGGAGTTTCTCCGCACGCCATACCGAGAGCGCTCAATCCAAGAACAGTTGAAAGTACAATTACTTTTTTCATTTTAATTAAAGACTCCTATCTTTCTCAAAGTATAAATTTCCTGTTTCCAGGGGTTAGGTTGATCGAACACAACCGGTTTGCCCCGAACTCTTTCTTATTCAAGGCAAACGTCAATATAGTAATCAGAGAGATAATAGTCAACCTAAAATCGACAAAAACCGTCATTTTTAAATATTTTTTTTCGGCAATTTTGACTGGACGGCCTGAGCTTGCCGCAGAGCCGATGTTTATTGGGGTTGAAATTAAATCTTGACTTAATTTTATACAAAAAGTTATCCTCGAATTCGGGGATATTCTCCACCGCCTGCTCTCAAATCCCACAATTTCTCACGGATATGAACACCAACTCTGAAACAATGCTTCGGCCTCAGCGTGTCCGGGCGACCCCGATCTATTCGATATTGACGGTCGGGGCATCTCTCATCGCGCTGGCATTTACTTTTCTGCTGGCGGATTCAAATTTTGATATGGGAGCCAAGGCCTTGGGATTCGCGGGAATAATTGGTTCATTTTTGTCCGTTTGCACTCTATTGTATTTTAGGCAGACTGGACGAGCCAAGGCGGACATTGCCACGCGCGGCCTTGAAATCTATAACGACCAAATCGACAACGGGCTCTTGGCCCTCGGTCAGGCAAACGAATTGTTTGCGGGAGCATTAAAAACCTCGGACGCATTCCGGCTGACCGCCAATCGGGTAAAGGAATTTATTGCTTTTCAGTCCATTGATCTCCTACTGCTGGATAAAACCCGCACCCGGCTTGTCGTAGCCGAAGCCGACGGCTCCGACACTAGAAAGGGTTTTGAGATTGATCTTAATGAGGGCATCGCGGGTCGCAGCGTTAGGGACCGAATCGTCGAAATCAGAACCGAATCCAGGTCGGTTGGCGAAAATGTCCAGCCGGTCGTCGCTATCCCGCTGATGCACGGCGCAGAGGTTTTCGGTGTTCTACGGATGTATTTCGACTTAGACTTTGAAATGTCCGCGATCGACGAAAGCGTTTTCGACGCCATCGGCACGAGGGCCGCGCCGCTCATCTTGAGTTCTATCGCAAAGGAGCAAAGCCAGGCGAACGCGCTAACCGATGTTACGACCGATCTGCCGAATGAACGCGCATTCTTTTTGATCCTCGAAAATCAGATCGCCGAGTCGATGCGCAAACGCGACGAGCGTCCGCTTACGGTTCTGGCCTTTGACATTAAAGATTTTGACAACATCAATCTCAGATTTGGCCACGCGGCGGGTGACGACGTTCTTAATTTCGCAGCACGCGTCCTAAAGGATCATTTGCGGCAGATGGACTTTCTGGCCCATTCGGCCGGCGACGAATATTTGGCCATCCTGCCCACGGCGTCAAAAGAGATCTCGCAGGAAATCATAGCGAGAATCCATACCGGATTTTTTGGCCGTAAGCTGAGATTAAACGACGCCGAGTCGATCGAGATCGAGCTCAACGTCGGCTGGGCAGCATTTGGTGACGACGGCGATACTCCGGGCCAACTATTAAGCGTCGCTCAACTGAGAAAAGGTCAATCCAAATCGTCCAAGCCAAATAAGGTGCTCTGGTTTCCTCAGGAATTAGCAAACTAAACGCTTGGTATAAACGCTGATCCGTCTTAAACTCTCTTTCAGGCCCGACCCCGACTGAAAGCGAATTAAGACGGATTTTTTTGAATTATGCATATAGGCGACAAAATCGGGCATTGACGATTTGCGAACCGACCCGCGATCTGCCGGAATGAACCTGAAAGTAGAATCAATGGAAAATAGCTCTCAGCTAATAATTTATCAGACTGAAACAGGCGAGACGAAACTCGAAGTTCGGCTGGAAAACGAGACGGTTTGGCTTAACCAAAGACTTATGGCGGAGTTGTTTCAAACCACCGTGCCGAATATCAATATGCACCTCAAGAATATTTTTGAGGAAGGTGAATTGATGGCAGATTCAGTTATTAAGGATTTCTTAATAACTGCCGCTGACGGTAAAAATTATCGAACCAAATTTTATAACCTTGACGCAATTATTTCAGTCGGATACCGCATAAAATCTACTGTTGCAACCCGTTTTCGGCAATGGGCAACCGAACATATCAGAGGGTATATCGTCAAAGGTTTTGTGCTTGATGATGAGCGTTTAAAAAATCCTGATTTGCCTTTTGATTATTTTGAAGAACTCCTGAAACGCATTCAGGACATCCGAACCTCGGAAAGGCGCTTTTATCAAAAAATAACCGACATCTACGCCACAAGCACCGATTACGACCCAACCGATGAAAACAGCATCCTATTCTTTCAAACCGTGCAAAATAAAATGCACTGGGCAATTACCGGAAAAACGGCGGCTGAAATAATTCTTGAAAGGGCCGATAGCACGAAGCCAAATATGGGCCTGACCAATTGGCGGGGAACTAAGCCTCGAAAACAGGACGTAATCATCGCCAAAAATTATCTCGACGAAAATGAATTGGCAGCACTAAATAATTTAACTGAACAGTATCTTGTATTTGCCGAAGGCCAGGCGATGCGGCGAATTCCGATGTACATGAAAGACTGGATCGAAAAATTGCACGGTTTTCTACAGCTAAATGACCGAAATATTTTGGATCACACCGGAAAAATCTCGCATCACTTAGCCATGGAAAAAGCAGAAGTAGAATATGACAAGTACAATCATGCGATGAAGAACAAAATCGAAAGCGATTTTGATAAGGCGACAAAGCATTTATCATCAGGAAAAGCGAAGATAAAGAGCACTTAGCCGCTAGAATAGAAAACCATGAAACGATGCCCTGAATGTAGGCGAGATTATTACGACGACACTTTGCTGTATTGTCTCGACGACGGAAATGCGCTGCTCGAAGGCCCGGCGTCAGTGGATGAGCCGGCAACGGCGATCTTGTTAGAACCGTCTGCGTTAGCGGGCGGTGTGAACGTGGCAAACGATAAAACGCGGATTTTCCAAGTCGATCCGGCCGACGGGAAGAAGTCGCCTGAAAGTGGAACTCCGAACAATTCCATCGCTGTGTTGCCTTTTGTAAACATGAGCGCCGATGCTGAGAACGAATATTTCTGCGACGGCATGGCGGAGGAGCTGCTGAACGCGCTTGCCAAGATCGAAGACCTCAAGGTTGCGGCCCGGACGGCGTCTTTTTCTTTCCGCGGCAAAAATGCGCCGATGGGCGAGATCGGGCTGGCATTGAACGTAAGCTCGATACTCGAAGGCAGCGTTCGCAAAAGCGGAAGCCGGATCCGCATCACGATCCAGCTTATCAACGCGGCGGACGGTTATCATCTATGGTCGGAACGGTACGACCGGGAAATGCAGGACATATTCGAGATCCAGGATGAGATCACACTGGCCGTGGTCAATGCGCTGAAGCTCAGATTACTGGGAACCGAACGGCGGGCCGTCTTAAAGCGTCATACGGATGACACCGAGGCATATCAACTTTACCTGCGCGGAAGGTTCTTTTTCTTCAAACGAACTCCTGATGGGTTTATGAAAGCGATCGAATATTTTGAAAAGGCGATCGAACTTGACCAGGAATATGCGGTCGCCATTTCGGGGTTGGCCGACTGTTATGTTTTCCTGGGCTTTTATGAAATGTTGCCCCCAAAGGACGCCGCTGCCCACGTAAGGCCGCTCGCAAAAAAGGCGATGGAGATCGATGGTACGCTAGCGGAAACGAACACGACATCGGCCCTGTCACAGTCGCTTTATGATTGGGATTTTAGCGGTTCACTAAAGTATTATGAGGCCGCGATCTCGTGCGACACGAATTATCCTTTTGCCTACCACCTGAAGTCGGCGATATTGATTCTGCTGGGTGATAACGAAGGTTCGTTTGACGCGGAAAAACGTGCTATCGAACTCGATCCGTTCACTCCGATATTCAATGCGAGTCTCGCCTGGTGGTACTATCTGGGTCGGCGAAATGATGAGGCCATCGCCCAATCGAAGCGAACTATTGAGATAGCGCCCAACCATTTCTTTGCATATTGGGTCCTCGGGCTTGCATACGCCGTTCAGGGGGCGTATGCGGACAGCGTGGTTGCTTTTCAGCAGGCTCTGGCGCTGAATCAATTTGATCAGCATATTCGCGCCGATCTGGCCCGCGTTTTTGGTTTGATGGATGAGCGGGAAGAAGCAATGAACATTCTCGGAGAGTTCGAGGAATTGTCGAAAACGCAGTATGTTTCCCCGGTAAACATTGCAAAGATACATTGCGGGTTCGGGGATAAGGAAAAGGTTATCGACCAACTCGAAAAAGCATGCGAAGAACGCTCGGTCAAATTGCCGTGGTTCATCCTTGACCCTGCACTGGATGATCTTCGATCCGACCCGCGACACAAGGATCTGCTGAAACGGATGGGTTTGCCGGAATAGAAATTTATTTATGAAACGATGCCCTGAATGCGGCCGAGAGTACGACAATACAATGATGTTCTGTCTTGATGACGGAGCGGAGTTACTCTACGGCCCGGCAAAGTCAGAACCGGGAGCGGTAGCGACTGGGTTTTTATCTTCGGATGATGAACCGGCGACGGCGATATTGCACTCCACTGCTGCTCCCGGCGAGGCGGCGACTCGGGCGCAGATACACGTGACCGACCAGACTGCTATCTTGCCTCGCGGAGCGGAGGCGGAGCCTCAAAAGCCTTTAGACGAAGCGACGGAAAAGCGTAGCTTTTCCGCAAATAGAGCGGCAAAGCCGTTGGCAGGGGTGATAGTGGCTGTTGTTATTCTTGTTGGCGGGTTCTTTGGCTATCGATATGTCACTCAGACAAAGCAGATCAATTCGATTGCTGTGATGCCGTTCGTCAATGAAAGCGGGAATGCTGATTTCGATTATTTGACAGACGGTATGACCGATACGCTTATCAGCAGCCTGTCGCAGATGCCGAATTTGAGTGTTAAGGCACATACTTCTGTTTTTCGCTACAAAGGAAAAAGTGAGTTGCCAAAAACCATCGCGAGCGAGCTTAACGTTCAGGCGATACTTAACGGACGCGTGTCGGAGCGAGGCGATCAGTTGACCGTTTCGCTGGAGCTCATCGACCCGCAAACCGAGAGTGTCCTTTGGAGCGAGAAATACGATCGCAAGGAGGGAGATCTTGTTTCGCTGGAAAAGGAGATCGCCGTAGATGTCTCAAACAAACTGAAGTCTAGGCTCACAGGGGCCGACGAGCAGCGAGTTGCCAAAACTTATACCACGAACACAGAGGCTTATCAGCTTTACCTAAAGGGACGGTTCTACTGGAACCAGCGTAATGCCGCCTCGTTGAAAAAAGCCGCCGAGTATTTCCAGCAGGCGATCGACAAGGATCCCACATATGCTCTCGCGTATTCCGGACTCGCCGATTCCTACGCACTCTTGCCCAGCTACAGCGGCGGGAGGCCGGAGGAATATTTTCCTAAAGCGAAGGCGGCCGCACTAAAAGCAATTCAGCTCGACGACAATCTCGCCGAGGCCCACACATCGCTTGCCAATATTCTGATCAGTTTCGAATGGAACATCGCCGATTCGACGCGCGAATTCAAGCGAGCCATCGAGCTCAATCCCAATTACGCCACCGCTCATCACTGGTACAGCGATGGTCCGCTCCTTGCGACCCGTCAGTTTGATGAGTCGATAGCTGAGATGAAACGTGCTCAGGAGATCGATCCCCTGTCACTGATCATCAATGGCGAACTTGGAGCGAACTACACGTATGCGGGCCAGTACGACGCGGCGATAGAGCAGCTGCGCAAGACGATACAAATGGATGATTCGTTTTACTATGCCCACTGGAATTTGGGCACTGCCTATCGGCTCAAAGGACAATATTCCCAAGCCATTGCCGAGTATCAGACCGCTTTTCGGCTTGCTGGCGATCCTAGTGTGCTCTCAATGATCGGCGAGGCGCAGGCGGCGTCAGGTGACCGGGCCGCAGCTCTAAAGACGCTTGCGGATATGAAAGACCGGGCAAAAAAGGAATATGTTCCTTCATTCGCCATGGCGCAGCTTTATGGCGCCGTGGGAGACAAGGACGAGGCGTTCCGCAAGCTAGAAGAGGCGTATCGTACGCACGCTATCGAGCTTCAACTGATCAAGGTCGATCCCATGCTAAACAGCCTGCGTGGCGACCCTCGCCTGGACGACCTGACAAAACGCATTTTCAAGGAGTAGAATTTCAGACTTGCTATGAGAGAAACCATCCAACGCGAAGACGGATGCGTCGATCCGAGATTCGCAGCAATGGTAAAACGCCTGAACTTTCCGCAATAGAATATGAAAAGATGCCCTGAATGCAGGCGGGATTATTACGACGACACGCAATTTGCGGAAATGCTGGAATGCCTGAATCTGCCGGAATGAAATTGAAAGAAGATGAACAAAGAACTATCCCCAACACGAATCTCTCGCATTATCGCATCGTTTCCAAGATCGGTGCGGGCGGGATGGGCGAGTGAAAACTTGTGAATTGATAGTGTTATGATTGCTTACGGAGAATTTTATATGTGGAACGAAACCAAGCAACAACAACTAAACGAACTGCAACGCCGCGAGTTGGAAAGCGAGTTGACGGCGGAAGAAAAAACCACGCTTGAAAAATTGCTTTATGAATTAGAGCAAGAAGAATGGCAGACGTTGAATCCCGCGCTTGAGCGTGCGCATCAGGAACAAAGCGAATTACAAAAAGAAATCAGTCGCGCCGAAACGCAAAATGCAGTTTTAACGGCTATCGCTTCGCGGCAAGACGATTTAGCAAAGCGGGCCGCAACGCAGTTAAAGAGTCTGCGAAATGAACATGAAGCCTTGAAAACCGAACGTGAGCGCGTTCTGCATGAATTAGCGGCTTGAAAAATGAAATGACCGAATCCGAACTCCGCAAAACGGTGCGCCGCGCTTACGATTTTGCTTGTGGTTATTGTGGAGTACGCGAAGAAGACGCGGGTAGTGAGCTTGAACTTGACCATTTCAAACCTCGTTCGTTTGGCGGCGATGATGCGCTTGAAAATTTGGTCTATTGTTGCACGACCTGTAATCGTGTGAAAGGTGATTTTTGGGCGACTTCGACAACTGAAAAAAGACTGCTTCATCCTCAACAGGACGATTTGAGTTTGCATTTACGCCAAGAGTCTGACGGATTTTTGACGGTCTTGACCGAAACCGGAAAGTTTCATCTCTCGCGATTGCGGCTCAATCGTCCGCCGTTGCCGGCACTGCGTCGGGCGCGGGCGGAGAATGCTCGTTTGCGCGAAGAGTTGAAGCAATCCCAAGCCACACAGAAAACGCTGACCGAACATCTACGCCGACTTGACGGGGAAATCGAGCGAATCTACGAGGAAATTATTCGTCTTTCAAACAAATAAAAATGCGTGAAACACTTGTCAACAATTCAATCATTTCGCATTACCGCATCGTCTCGAAGATCGGGGCCGGAGGCATGGGCGAGGTGTATCTGGCGCAGGATACAAAGCTCGACCGCAAGGTTGCGATCAAATTTCTGAACGAAGAATTCAGCAAAGATACCGATAAGCTGAATCGCTTTTTTCAGGAAGCTAAGGCCGCGTCCGCGCTTAACCATCCGAACATTCTGACTGTGTACGAGATCGGCGACACCGATGATACCAACTATATTGTCACCGAGTTTATTGAAGGTAAGACCTTGCGGGAACATCTCGCGCGTAAGGAATCACTCAAGCTCAACGCAATCCTGAAAATCGGCGTACAGGTTGCTGAGGCGCTTTCGGCCGCCCATCAGGCGGGCATCGTCCACCGCGATATCAAGCCCGAGAACATAATGATCCGCAAGGATGGTTATGCAAAGGTGCTGGATTTCGGCCTCGCGAAATTGACCGATAAGAGACGCGGAGACGCGGAGACGCAGAGACGCGGTGAGGAAGACAACACTTTAATCGCCGCGTCCCCGCGTCTCCCCGTCGCCGTGTCGCCAAATACGGAACCCGGTATGGTGATGGGAACGGTCTCGTACATGTCGCCCGAACAGGCTCGCGGAAATCCGACAGACGCAAGGACGGACATCTGGAGCCTTGGCGTTGTCCTTTACGAAATGCTGGCGGGCAAGGTGCCGTTCGCGGGCGAGACCGTCAATCACACCATCGTTTCTATTTTCGAAAAGGAGCCGCTGCTGCTCGAAAACGTGCCGGACGAATTGCAGCGGATTGTCCGCAAATCGCTGACGAAAGACGTCGATATGCGTTATCAGTCGGCCCGCGACATGCTCATCGACCTCAAGAATCTGCGGCGAGACCTCGACATTCAGGGCGAGCTTGAGCGTTCGGTCGTTCCCAATCGTGAAACAGCGAATGCCTCGATTGAAAATGCGACTCAGATGCTCAGCGGCGGCGGCGAATCGACAGTCAGCGGCCAAACCGCAGCGACTCAAAATGTCACGACCTCGTCGTCGAGTCTCGAATACGCAGTTACGCAGGCAAAGAGTCATAAACTTGCGACCGCGATCGTCGCGGTGCTTCTTATAGGCGTGATCTCGGCCGCCGCGTATTTTGTGTTTTTCTCCAAAGGTGGCAGTTCGAAACAGATCAATTCGATCGCCGTTTTGCCGTTTCAGAATAGCAGCGGAAATGCGGATTCGGATTACTTGTCCGATGGTTTGGCGGAGTCGCTCATTTATCGCCTTTCGCAGCTTCCAGATCTAAAAGTTAGTCCGGTCAGCTCGGTCATTCGATATAAGGGAAAAGAGTTTGACGCGCAGAAGATAGCCGCCGAACTTGGCGTGACCGCTGTTATGTCAGGGCGGATGACGCAGCGTGGCGACAATCTGACAATCAGCGTTGAATTGATTGATGCGGCAAATAACAAAATACTTTGGGGCGAGCAATATGACCGCAAAATGTCCGACCTGCTGGCTACGCAGCGTGAGATTGCCGCCGCCATCGCGGAAAAGCTGCAAATAAAATTGGCTGGGACCGAAACAAAAGGTATTACCAAGAAATACACTAATAACAACGAAGCATACCAACTCTATCTGAAAGGCCGCTTTTATTTTGCAAGGCGGTCAGACGAAGATATTCGGCGAAGTATCGACCTTTTTCAGCAGGCGATAAAGCTCGACCCAAACTTCGCTCTCGCGTACGTGGGCATCGGCGAAGCGTGGGCTGTTATGCCGTCATATCCATATATGTCGCCTAAAGAGGCCATGCCGCAGGCAAAAGCGGCTGTGGCGAAAGCCCTCGAGATCGACCAGGACCTTCCTGAGGCCCACACAGTTGCAGGAATAATTGCCGCGACCTACGATTGGGATTGGACCAAAGCCGAGGGTGAATTCAAGCGTTCGCTCGAACTCGATCCGAATCTTGCGCTCACGCATTATCGATATGCTTGGGTTTATCTCAGCCCGATGGGACGCCATGACGAAGCAATCGCAGAAATGAAGCGGGCAATGGAATTGGAGCCGCTGTCCCTGGTCCAAGGAGCAAATTTTGCAGGCGTTTATATTTATGCCCGGCAGTTCGATAATGCGCTGGATATTGCCAAAAAGACTTATGATCTCGACCCGAATATGGTAACTGGGCAAAACTGGATGTGTCATTCCTATACCATGAAAGGAATGTATGCAGAATCGCTTTCGATCTCAGAAAAGTCGATGCAGTCAAATGTTTCGCTTCTTGCGGCCTTGAGTTACGCCTATGCAAAGACCGGACGACGACAGGAAGCTGAGGCCGTGATAAGCAAATGGAAAGAAGACGAAAAAACGAAATATATAGCAGACTACTGGCTAGCGATAACCTACGCCGCGCTTGGTGAGAAAGACGCCGCGTTTGCCGAGCTTGAAAAGGCCTATCAGTCACGCGACTGGTTTTTTCAGCGAATAAAGGTTGATCCTTTCCTGGACCCCTTGCGCGACGACCCGCGATTTGCGGCAATAGTCAAACGGCTGAATCTGCCGGAATAGAATTTTATGAAACGATGCCCTGAATGTGGACGCGAATACGACAATACGATGATGTTCTGTCTCGACGACGGAGCAGAGTTGCTCTACGGCCCGGCGTCGATGGACGAACCGGCGACGGCGATCTTGTCAGTACCGGGAGCGGTAGCGACTGGGTTCCCGTCCAGTGAATCACCGACAAAACCGCCGATCAATACAACCGACCAGACGGCGATCTTGCCGATCGGCACGGGCGATATTGTTCCGAAATCGACCGGGTTTGATAAGCGGCTGTTGGCTGTACCGTTGTTATTGGTCATTATTGTCCTCGGCGGATTGCTGGGCTACAAATATTTCGCTCCGGCCAAACAGATCAATTCGATTGCCGTGATGCCGTTTGTTAATGAAAGCGGTAATGCTGATGTTGAATATTTGAGTGATGGAATGACAGAAACTTTGATCAGCAGTTTGTCGAATATTCCTAATCTGTCGGTGAAGGCAAGAAGTACTGTTTTTTATTACAAAGGCAAGGAAACTACTACGAAGAGAATTGGTGAAGAATTGAAGGTTCAAGCGGTTTTGTTGGGAAGAGTTTCACAACGTGGTGATGATCTGAAGTTGAGTCTGGAACTCGTCAACACCGAGACTCAGGATGTGATTTGGAGTGATACATATAATCGCAAACAATCCGACCTCGTTTCATTGCAGAGCGAGATCGCTAAAACTGTTTCCGATAAACTTCGTTTGAAATTAACAACGACCGAACAGAAGCGAGTTCGCAAGACCTCCACGTCCAATTCCGAGGCACAGCAACTTTACCTAAAAGGGCGCTTCTACTGGTACAAGCGTACGGCAGAGGCATACAAAAAGGCGATTGAGTTCTTCAATGAGGCGATCGAAAAAGACCCGAACTACGCCCTGGCTTTTGCGGGGCTGGCCGACTGTTACTCCTTGGGGGATTACCCACTGCCTCCGAAGGAAAAATACCCCCTTGCCAAACAGGCGGCGCTTAAGGCGATAGAGCTTGACGACACACTTGCCGAGCCTCACGCGGCACTGGGTCGAGTTAAACAGGAATATGAATGGGATCGGGATGGCGCCGAAAAAGAGTTCAAACGTGCTATTGAGCTAAACCCGAACTCTTCATTGGCTCATATGCGATACGCCGCGTTCTTCACGTTGCTCGGCAAACATGACGAGGCGATTGCCGAGTCTAAGAAAGCCTTAGCACTCGATCCGCTATCACCGCTCATAAACTGGGATCTGGCGTTCTCCTACTACTGGGCTCGTCGGTATGACGATGCGATAGAGCAAGATCAGAAAACGCTTGAGATTGATCCAAACTATCTCCGTTCTATTTATCAAATCGGCCTTAGCTACGAGCAGAAAGGGATTTTCGACAAGGCATTTGAACAATACTTAAAGACAGCCGCTATTGAGGGCGGCATAGCAGAGATTATGGCGCAGAAAGAAGCCTATGCCACCTCAGGCGTCAGAGGATATTCTCGCAAGCGACTTGACTTAGAGGTGGCGAAAACCCCATCAAGGACCTATACCGTCGCTGCGCTTTATGCGCGTCTCGACGAGAAGCAGCAAGCTTTTGAATGGCTGCAAAAAGCCATTGAGGAGCGCTCTAGCGAGGTGATTTACATTAAGGTCTCACCCGCCTTCGACAGCATCCGGTCAGACCCGAGGTTTGTGGACTTAATGAAGCATGTCGGCCTTATGCCGTGAGCGGAAAGTGATGGCGATCAGGCTTCGCAAAGCCTGCTAAAACGGATGGGTTTGAGGGAATAGGATTATTATGAAACGATGCCCTGAATGCAGACGGGATTATTACGATGACACTCTGAGTTTCTGTCTCGACGACGGCATGCAGCTGCTCGACGGCCCGGCGTCGCGTTTGTCAGAACCGCGTGCGGTAGCGGATGGTTTAACTCAACTATCAAACTTCAATGATGAGCCTGCGACTGCGATCCTGACTTCTTTTCAATCGCCCCGGGAACCGCCGACAGCGATCCTTCATTCTGCGGATCGTTATTCGAGTGAAGCCGGTAATTCGATTGCCGTATTGCCCTTTACGAATATGAGCGCGGACGCGGAAAACGAATACTTCTGCGACGGGCTGGCGGAAGAATTATTGAATGCGTTGTCAAAACTTGAACATTTGAAAGTAGCGGCGCGGACATCGGCGTTCTCATTCAAAGACAAAAAAGCGAGTGTGGGCGAGATCGGACAGGCGCTGAAAGTTAAAACCGTTTTAGAGGGCAGCGTCAGAAGATCAGGCAATCGGCTGCGGATCACGACGCAGCTGATTAACACGGCGGATGGATATCAGCTTTGGTCAGAACGTTATGACCGCGAGATGAATGACATTTTTGATATTCAGGATGAGATAACGCTCGCCGTGGTTGAGGCTCTAAGGTTGAAGCTGCTCCCTGAAAAGCGATCGGTAGTCTTAAAGAAAGGCACCGAAAACGCAGAGGCCTACGATTTATATTTGCGGGGCCGTGCCTTATGGAGCCGACGCACTCATGA
>JAYUDV010000048.1:0-2491 GCA_043739565.1 Chloracidobacterium sp. | reverse complement strand
CAAAACATCCGGCGATGTTGTTCTATTTAGACAATTTCGAATCAATGTCGCCGAACACCCAGACGCCCGGAAACGGCCAAAACGCTCAACGGCTGCAGCAGATTATTAATAACGGTGGCCAATTACCTCCACAGGCCCGGGAACGGCTGAAACAGCAATACGGCGTCAATGACGTTCAACTCGACCAGCGCCTAAAGGAAATGCGTACTAACCCGCAGGCGGCTCCGAAAAAGCAGCAGAAGCGCGGCATTAACGAAAATTACGCGCGAGAGCTAATGGAACTTCACACGCTTGGCGTTGACAACGGCTACACGCAAAAGGACATCATCGAGGTTGCGAAATGCTTTACGGGCTGGACGATCGCCGATCCGCGTGGCTATCGCAAGATTGCGGCGAGCACAATTCAGGGAACCGAAGATCGCCGCGAAAACAGAATGCAGCGACAGGCCGGCGTTTCCGACGATGTCGAAAGCGGAGCGTTTTTGTTCAATCCGAGATGGCACGAAAGCGGCCCCAAAATGGTAATGGGCCAAAAGATTGACGAAGGCGGCGAAAAAGATGGCCTCAAGGTGCTTGATATTCTCGTCAACAGCCCTGCGACCGCAAAATTTATCGCCCGCAAGCTGGCTGTTAAATTTGTCAGTGATAATCCGAGCGAAGGTCTGGTTTCACGCATTGCCGATGCGTTTCACAAGTCGAACGGCGACATCAAAACCACGCTTCGAGCTATTTTCAACGACAAGGAATTCTTTGCTCCTGAAAATTACCGTGTAAAGATCAAGTCTCCGATCGAGCTGGCTGTAAGTTCGGTTCGAACGCTGGGAGCGGAGACCAATGCGAGCGGAGCCATGATAGCTATGCTTAACAAACTTGGCGAGGTGCCGTACGGTTATCAGGCACCGACCGGTTACCCGGATTTGGCTGAAGATTGGGTGAATACGGGAGCGTTACTCGAACGCCTGAATTTTGCGGTTGCCATCGCGAGCAACCGGATTGCCGGTACACGGGTAGATTTGAAGGCCTACGATCAAAAGGATAAAGCGAAAATGCTCGACCGGGCAATCGCGGAGATTCTGGACGGCGAAATTTCGCCGGTAACCAGAGCGATGTTGTTGAAACAGATTGAACAGCCGCTGCCCGAAGTTAAGGCCGGAAGCGAGCTCGGTGACCCGCAGATGGAGGTTCCCGACATGCGTGGTGCCGGCCAAAAAGGCGGACAAAACCGCCAAGCCCGACTCCTGAATCCAAGCGGAAATCCGGAAGTTTTCAAGGTAGTAAGTTTGGTGCTCGGAACGCCTGAGTTTCAGCGTCAATAATCAAGGGGTGCAAAAGACGAAATGGCCGGAGATCAGTTGTATAGGCTGATTTCCGGCTTTTTTGTTCTCAATGTTATTTAAAACGTTTTGGAGAAATCGCTGATTTAGTTCAGAATCTTATCGACCTCAAGGTGTAACTTTGGCAAGGCCGTGGATTTTAGAACATCGCCCGAGGTGTATATATTGGCAAGCTGATAGATGCCGTTGCTCGGATTTTGGTGCACCTCAATAATATCGTTTACCAAATTGACGATCCAAACCTCGGGAATTGCGACTGCGGCGTAAAGCGGAATTTTTATATCACGATCATATTTCAAAGTCGTATCCGAAACTTCTACTACCAGAATAACCTCATTTGCCCTCGGATGCCGTCTGCCGTCGTATTTGGTCAGATCGGCTAATACTATGTCGGGTTCGGGCTCATTATAGTCAGTTAAACGAAGAGGATTTTGTACCCTAACCCGAACACTATCCGGCAATGTTTTAATAAAAAAACTGGATAATAAATCTACAATCAGCGCGTGCTTATCGCCTATCGTCATTTTCTTGATCATCTCCCCTTCGATGATTTCGGCTTTCTCGCAATCCTTTATCAATCCCAGTTCGATCATCTTGTAGTATTCATCTACGGAAAAGCGCAGGCGAACCGGTTGGGGCACGAAACTGGTCTGTGGTTGTAGATCGATCATAAAATCACCTTGCGAGACAACTCCATTCTACACCGGTTCGTTTTCGATTCCAACGGTTTTCAGTAAGGTATAAAGCAACCGTTAAGCTGTGACGATCGCCGGTTGACCGGTAACGGCTTCGAGCTCAGCCTCTTCCTTACGCCATTCGTCGTTGCGGAAGGCACCTTCCCATTTTGCCACCACGACTGTTGCGAGACAATTACCGATCACGTTGATGGCGGTGCGGGCCATGTCCATAAGTTCATCTACGCCGAGAATCAAAATAACGCCCTCGACAGGCAATTTGAATGACGCCAGTGTTCCCAACAAGACGACAAGCGATGCGCGCGGTACACCGGCGACGCCTTTCGACGTTAGCATAAGCACGGCAACCATAAAGATCTGGTCGCCCCATGACAGTTGAACACCGGCGGCCTGAGCGACGAAAATGGACGCCAGCGAAAGATACAGCGTCGTCCCGTCGAGGTTAAAGCTGTAACCGGTCGG
>JAYUDV010000047.1:0-2499 GCA_043739565.1 Chloracidobacterium sp. | reverse complement strand
GGGCGAAAAAAACTCCGTGCAGCCTGGCAAAAGGCCGCTTTCGTCGATGACACCGACGATAGTTTTACGAAAGGACGGCTCGTTTTGGTTTGCCTTGGGAGCGCGCGGCGGCCCACATATTATCTCCGCCGTGCTTCAATCCGTAATTAATGTTATCGATTTTGACATGGACATACAGGCGGCGATCGACGCGCCGCGTATCCATCACCAATGGCTGCCGGACGAACTGCTTTACGAGCCTTATGGCTTTTCACCCGATACGCTCAACATTCTCGCCGGATACGGCCATAAATTTGCCGACAAGCCCGGTAATGTAGCATCGGCAACCGGCGTTATGGTAGATGCGAAAGGCGTTAGACTGGGAGCGATTGATTCGCGAAGTAATGGCGAGGCAGTTGGTTACTGATTCCGTTCGTCGAGTTCGAGCAGTTTTGTTGTTCCTTCGACTACGCTTCTCGGCTGAAGATCGTTGGTGTCGCGCCAGTTACCCGTGGCTGGAGAAACGTAGCTCGTCGCCGAATCTGACCGATCCGGTGCGAGAGCCTTTTGATCCTGCTTCGCATTAAAAGTCGCCGCTCCAGCTATGATCTTTTCCTCCAATGTGGGAGCACCCGGTTCGACGGATTCGAACATCAGTGCATATACCATTCGCAACACACCGCCCATAAAAAAGAAGACTGACGCAACCCCCGCCGCAACCGGGTCGATTCTCAGCATGACGCTGAGCATCGCGACGATCGGCACGACCAAAAACGTGAGGAGAAAAATAAACAATCCCTGTTTGATCCCGCGTCTACGGGGCGATATAGGCTGCGGGGTGGTTCGCGAAACCTCAAGCGGATCGCGGCCTCCCGTTTGGAGCAGGTTGGCAGCCGCAGTCAATAAGAAACCGCACCGCGAACAATAGTTCGTTTCTACCGAGACTCGTTCCTGACCGCATTGTGGGCAAAACATCTTTTTTCTCCTAGCGGTCGTCCTCGTTCAGAAGCTTTGTCGTGCCTTCGGTAACGCTGGCTGGTTCGAGATCGTTGGTGTCACGCCACGTGCCGGGCCTCGGCGTGGTGTATGCGGACGCGGGGATCGATTGCTGCGGCGGCAGGGCCGGCTGTTGGGCAGCACCATACAATGACGGCGGCGGAGGCGTCTGATGTTGCTGTAATATCGCCAGCGGCTTTGAACTCGGTAAAAATAAAAGCGAAGCGAGGATGATCATCATTGTTCCGAAAACACCGATAACGGCCATTAGCCCGGCTATCTCTCCGGGTGCTCCGAGAATACCGAAAAACGAGGTCATAAACATCGTGAAGAAAATAAACCAGAAAAGGCTAAAGATGACGCCATTCTTTTTCGTCAAGTGGGTTTTTTTCCGATTTAGCTGGGCCAGCTGCGGCAGAAAACCGCCGTGGACAAGCAGTTCCGAGACCAGGCCAAGCGGCATTCCGCATCGAGAGCAAAACTTTGTCTCGCTCGAAACCTGTTGTTGTCCACAGCTTGGACAGTGCATTAATTCGCTCCAAAAAGGTAAAGGTCTGTAAGTCTCAAGTCTAAACGAATTCTTACACGAAAAAGTTCGTTATGCAATGAAATTGAAGGTGGTATATTGTCTCAAATTACGTCGCTCAGGAATGTTACCTTGTCACTCGCGAACTTTACAATTTTGGCTGTGTGATCTTATTGATCTCGCTCGATGTTTTTTAGACAAAAAAAAGAGCGGCCGCGAATAGCGGGCCGCCCAATTTTAAACGTTCAAACCTCAAGTTGCCAACTATCGTTTTCCGTAACGTCGGTCCTTTTCGTACATGCCAAGACCGTAATTGCGGCCTTTCCAGTTAACGCCGGTGCCGATCACGCCCTTAACGCCAATTTCGGCGCCCTTTGACGGAATGTTTCCGTCGGAAACTAAAACCCAAATGGAGCCGGTTCCGTCGTCGATCTTGTACGCCCCGCCGCCGAGTCTTGTTCCGGGTATCGAGAGGCCATAGCTGTCAACCACGCGGCCCGCAATAGCGACCTCTTTGTTTTGATATTTACCGGGATTTGCCTCAATATCCGCAATGCTTTTACGTTCAGGACAGCCAGTCGCCAAAAGTCCAAAAACAGCGATTGTAATAAATAATAATGTTTTCATCTTGTCTCCTCTTTAGTAAGCGATTTTGGGGAGCCAATCAAATGTTAAAGATTCATTTTCCGGCTTAAAGTTTGCCATATTTTTTCATTTCTGCGATTCTTAAGTCGATTTTTCTTTGTATGAGTCTCAAGGTTCAGAAAATGGCCGAGATCGACGCTGCTCCACCTAATACATTACTCTCGTTTTGCTCCAGCCTCAAAGACGATAAATGGCACGATCAACCGGGTGCCAAAGCGTTTGAAAGCTGGCATTTCGACGCCGTATCCGACGACGGCCGCGAGGCGTTGGTGATTGTTTTTTACGACAATTACGTATTGTCTCCCCGATATTTCGAAAATCATAATTTCGAGGTCGAAGCTAATGGCGGCATT
>JAYUDV010000046.1:0-15567 GCA_043739565.1 Chloracidobacterium sp. | reverse complement strand
ATCTCGGGATGATCGGGGCTGCCGACGACAATGACATGGCGATCTTGTTCGGCGGCGCGGGCCGCGAGCTTTTGAACGCGGGTGACGAACGGGCAGGTAGCGTCAACAACCTTTGTCGCTTTTTCTTCTAATTCCTTTTGCACCTGCGGGGTTACGCCGTGAGCACGAATTACGGCGGTTTCGCCTCTGCGGATCTGGATCGGGTCGCTTATTGTGGTCACGCCCTCGTGTGCAAGGCGCTGCATTTCCTGCTCGTTATGAATAAGCGGACCCAGAGCCCGAACCTTCTGACCGTCATTGATGGCGTTCTCGACCATCTCGACGGCGCGTTCGACGCCAAAACAAAAACCATATTCATTTGCGAGCAGAACTTGCATTTTTATCAGACTTTACCTATTTTCTAGGTGACCCCTCGAATCCGGATATAATTCTATCAAATGGACAATGGAAACGAAACCGCCTCCCGGCAATGCCGGTTTTTGAATGCTGAATATTTTCCACAGCTATATAGCACGTTTATCGAGGCGTTTTCAGATTATGTTTTCCCTTTTGCTCTGACCGAGGTGCAGTTTCGAAATCATATTATTTTGAACGCCGTTGACCTTGACTCGACCGTCGGCTGTTTCGAAAATGGGCGGCTAATCGGTTTTTCGCTAAACGGCTTTGGCGACTGGGCAGGCAAACCGACCGTCTACGACGCGGGCACCGGTGTGATACCGGCGATGCGTCGACAAGGTGTGAGCGAAGCGATGTTCGCGATGATGCTGCCTCTATTTAAGGAAAAAGGAATCGAACAGTGTTTGCTAGAGGTTATTTCAGGTAACTCTGGAGCGGTCCGTTTGTATGAAAAGCTCGGGTTTCACATGGTAAGAGAGCTCGCCCTGCTACAATGTGACGGCAGCGTCGGACTGGCTACCGGGTTTCAGCAAAACGCGGAAATACGTGAGATCGTGGATCCGGACTGGCAAAAATTGGCGGCATTTTGGGATGGCAAAACGTCATGGCAAAATACGACGCACGCAATCCGGCGAAGTGCGGTCACGAAGCGAATACTGGGTGCTTTTATTCAAGATAAATGCGTCGGCTATATTGTATTTTCCTCACAATTCGGTCGTGTTTCTCAAATCGGCGTGGATAAGAATTATCGAAATCGAGGTATCGGAACGATGCTCGTGAAAAAAATGCAGGACGAGACTGCGGACGGATATTCGCTGCAGATTATTAATATTGACACGTTGCTAAAGACGGCGATGAGTTTTTTCATCAATCGGGGCTTCTATGAACGACTTACCCAATTTGAAATGATCAAGCCCATGTAATCCTGGATCTCAATGTCTCGGGTTTTTTGTTGACTCTTAATTCGATATGGGATTAAGATTCATTTATGAACGGAATCGAAGACAGAATTACTATCGACCCAGATATGCTCAACGGTAAACCTGCGATTCGAGGTAAGCGAATTGCTGTTCAAACCATTCTCGATTTTCTGAGTAATGGAGATCAGGTAGATGAAATTCTGGAAGAATACCCTTCACTAGAACGAGAAGATGTCTACGCTTGTCTAAAATTTGCGTCTGATCTAATGCAAAACGCCTATGTAATTGAGCCGGTGCTGGCATGAAGCGGTTTGTTATTGATGCTAATTTGCCGCGCCAAATCTCGGTTTGGCAAAGCGAATCCTTCGAACATGTAGTCGATATCAACGACGAGTGGAGCGATACCGAAATTTGGAATTACGCTCGGAAAAATAACTCCACGATAGTTACCAAGGACGCTGATTTTTCTCATCGAATAATTGTTTCTAAACCACCGCCGAAGATTATTCATTTGAGAATCGGCAATATGCGGTTACTTGATTTCATGAGGTTCATTGACGAACATTGGAAGACGATTCGGGCTGCGTCCGCAAATCACAAACTGGTAAGTGTTTATGTGGATCGTATCGAGTCGGTAGTGTAGACTATCGCACCGGTTCGCGTAGGATCGCGTCGGCTGCGGCTGACGCAATCGCGGCCGCGACCGGACTTGATTCCCGGAGATTGGCAAGCTGACGCAAGGCTTCGCCGGTGCGGGCGAGTAGGCGGACGAGGTCTCCCTCTTCGGCGCGGGTTCGGTCGACGAGTTCATCCCAGAGCATTCCCGCAGCCCAGCGTTCAGCGGCTGCGGCGGCCGAATAGTTGATCTCCTCCGCCGGTTCGACACCGTTTTTCCATTCGATATTTGAAACTTTCACGACCAGATTTTCGAAATCGGCAAGAATGTCGGTCATAGCTCGCGACGCATGCATTTCGCCGTAGCTGCGGTCGGCGTCGGATGCGACTGACGCCATTAGGCCGGCGGCTTCCGAAATTTTTAATTCGCTAAACACCCCTTGTTTCAGGGCTTCGCCGACGAGCAGCGGACGGTCAATGCGGAGATCGGCGAGCCATTTGCCGCTTGTCGTAACGGTTTCGGCCCCTAGATCGATATAGCCGAAATGGTCGAGCACATGCGCCCGTCGCTCAAAAGGCTCCCAGATCCGGTCGCTCAACATCTCGGCGCCGTCCACCTGTCGGTTATCAGCCATTGCACGTCTGCTTTCGCGGAACGCGAAACTTTTTTCGGCGATCTCGCGGACCTGTTCGAAATTGCCGAACGCATCGAGCAGATTCAATAAACTTGTGTAAGTCGCTCGAAAACGGCTTTCAAGCGGATCGGGCGGAGCTTTTAGAAGCTCAGCTATCTTCTTAGGGTTTTGGAACTGACCTGGAGCGAGCACGACAAAGCCGACGTTATCGCGTCCGCGTCGTCCGGCGCGACCGGTCATTTGCTGGAGTTCGCTCGCTGTCAGAGAACGCCAACCGTCATTTCCCCGGGTGTCGGCGTTGGTGATGACTACGGTACGGGCGGGGAAATCAACGCCCGCCGCGACGGTCGAGGTCGCAAACAGAGCATTGAGCAATCCCCCCGACATCATTTTTTCGATAAGCAGTTTCCACGATGGAATGTGTCCGGCGTGATGGGCGGCGACACCTGCTCGAACGATTACTTTGCCATGTTTGTGATCTAGAATCTCGGGATACTCGGCGGCAAATTCGTCAAAAATCTCCTGCCGCCGCAACTGACGTTCCGGGTCCGCACGCAGCGATTTATCAGCAGCCACCTCGGACGCGGCTTCGTCGCATCGCCGTCGGGTGGGCAAAAAGATGATCGCCGGCAGGAGGTTGTAGCCGCGTAGCGACGTGATCAGTTTCGGCGGGGTGATCTCGGCTTTGAGTGGATCCATCGGCACAAGTATAGCGGAGAAACGGCTTTTGCCGTTATCACGACAATGGATCATGCCAAATCTCTGATATAATTCGCCTAAAAACGAGGAGAAAATGACATGATCAATCGACGCGGATTTTTGAAAACATCGGCAACTGCCGGAGCAGCAATTCTAATCGGGACGAAATTGACGTCCGCCGGTGTGCCGGGCGTCAATCCGGAAGAAGCTACCGTTGCCGGACTACAGGCGGCGATGGTTTCAGGGGAGACGACCGCGAGAAAGATTACGGAAGGATACCTCGCTCGGATCGGGGAGATCGATAAGAAGCTAAATTCAATAATTGAACTCAATCCTGACGCGTTGGCTATAGCCGACCGATGCGATGCGGAACGCAAAGCGGGCAAGATTCGCGGGCCGCTGCACGGCATTCCATTATTGCTAAAGGACAATATCGACACTGCCGATAAAATGCACACGACGGCCGGCAGCCTCGCGCTACTCGATGCTCCGACGCCGAAGCAAGACGCTTTTATCGTAAAGCAGCTTCGCGAGGCGGGTGCCATTATCCTCGGCAAAACAAATTTGAGCGAATGGGCAAATTTTCGTTCCACCAAATCGTCGAGCGGCTGGTCGGGACGCGGGCTGCAAACGCATAACCCTTACATTCTCGACCGCAATCCCTGCGGATCGTCATCAGGCTCCGGTTCGGCGATCGCCGCCAGTCTCGCCGCCATTGCTGTCGGCACAGAAACGGATGGTTCGATAATCTGCCCATCGGCAACATGCGGGATTGTTGGAATCAAACCGACGCTCGGTCTCGTCTCACGTTCGGGGATTATTCCCATTGCGCACAGCCAGGACACCGCCGGGCCGATGACACGTACGGTGGCTGATGCCGCAGCTTTGCTGACAGTGCTGGCGGGCGCCGACACGAACGATTCGATCACTTCACAGGCCGCAAAAGAAAAGAAGGACTATACGAAATTTCTGCAAAAAGATGGGCTTAAGGGTATGCGGATCGGCGTCGGACGTCAGTATTTTGGGAAAAACGACAAAGTCGATAAGGTGATCGAACCGCACCTTCAGGTGCTGAAAGACGGCGGTGCGACGCTTATCGACGTAACATTTCCCAAGCTCATGAATTTTGGTGATGCCGAGTTTGACGTTTTGCTTTATGAATTCAAGGAAGATCTCAATAAATACCTTGCTGGGCGCGGCGGAGCGAATAAGACACTCAAGGATCTGATCGCGTTCAACGAAAAAAATGCGGCGAAGGAAATGCCGTATTTCGGTCAGGAGATATTTATTCAGGCCCAGGAGAAAGGCGATCTCAACGACCGTGCCTATCGTATCGCTTTGCTCCAGAGCAAGCTGATGACGCAGGAGCAGGGAATCGACGCTGTTATGGATAAGGACAAACTCGACGCGATCGTTGCTCCATCGGGCGGCCCGGCGTGGATGACCGATCTTATTGGCGGCGATTGCGGAGTCTTTGAAAGTTCAAGCGTCGCCGCCGTCGCCGGATATCCCAACATTACGGTTCCGGCCGGTTATGTTCAGGGGTTGCCGGTCGGCATCTCATTTTTTGGCCGGGCGTTTTCCGAACATACGTTGATCCAGATCGCGTATGCATTCGAACAGGCGACGATGACCCGACGACCGCCTAAATTCTTGCCGACATTTGCTTGAAAGTTACAGAATATTCACCGCTCTTGCAGCAAGAAGGGCAAGCACTGTGAGCGAGATAACTGATTGCACCATCATCAGGATCTTTGCCCAGCGGGCGAGCACGGGGACATCCGTGGGCGAAAACGCGGTGCTCGTATTAAAAGCAAGAAATAAATAGTCGAAGAAATTGGGTGACCACGTTTCCTCTCCCGCCGCCTTTTTGGTCTCCGGCGAAAGTGTCATCTGCGGAAATAGAAATGCGCCGTCCGTATGGCCCAAAAGCGTGTCGCGAACGTGAGGGCCGCCCGCATCCAGCCGCCAATACCATAGCGTGAAAACAAGTACGTTGGTTGCCCACAAGGCGGCGGCCGAAATTAAAAGTTCGGTCGGCGTTTCCTTGTGCTGCGGCAGAGCAGATATAAGTAGGACTACCGAAAAAATCATCCCTAGCGTTACCACGCTTGTGACTGCAAAGCCGAGAATGCGGTTTAGGCGGCGGTAATCTTTCCAGTGGGAAATAGCGGTAGGTATGAGCAAAACCACGACTGTTACGAAAAACATCCATCTCGGCCCTACGATTAGCGACGCGGGAAGCGCCGTGTAAAGGCCTCCGACGGCCAGAACGGCGACGAAAGCGGGCCATCGCGGTTCGGGATCGTACGGTACCTGTTTTTCCGTGGAATCGTTACTCATGTCTAAAACACTAACCGTGAATATAACATTCTTAATCCGTCGAGCAACAGATTTTCGTCGACGATGTCGATGATTTTGGTATTCTCCGCGATAAGCGCGGCGAATCCGCCGGTGGCGATTACCTTGGGTGTACCGCCAATCTCCTGTCCGATTCTCGCTACCACACTTTCGATGAGTCCAATCTGGCTGTAGAAGATACCCGCTTGGATAGATGT
This sequence comes from Chloracidobacterium sp., assembly GCA_043739565.1. Classification (GTDB taxonomy): domain Bacteria; phylum Acidobacteriota; class Blastocatellia; order Pyrinomonadales; family Pyrinomonadaceae; genus OLB17. The sequence continues at coordinate 9,744 of JAYUDV010000046.1, read as the reverse complement.
TTTCGTAGAGCGACCGATCACCGCAGCGGGTTTCGCAATTTCGACCTCAGGCAACTTGGCGGTATTCAAATGCAGGGCTTTTGCCATAGTCGCCATGCCGGGAGCGATCAGGCCGCCAAGCAATTCACGCTTTTCGTTAATCACGTCAATCGTCGTCGCCGTTCCGAAACTCACCACTATACAGGGAGTTTCGTATTTACCCACGCCGGCAAATGCATTCACCAGGCGGTCAGTGCCCGCTGATTCCAGCGAATCGTATTTAATCGTTAGGCCAAAATCGAAGTCATTAGTGACAAAGGTCGGAGTGCTGTCGCAGATAGTTTGCAGATATTGCGCCAGCGGAGCGTTGATCTCAGGCACTACCGAACATACGATTGCGGACGAGATCGGAAGATGCGGATTTGAATCAAACGAAGACCTTATATCGTTAGCGGTCAAATCGCGTTTTGTTGGAAATGAAAACTTGGAAAGTAGAATTTCGCCGTCGAAGACACCGAACTTGATCCACGAATTGCCGATGTCAATGGCGAGGAGCATACCCTAGCCTTGCAGCGGCAGGCCGTCGTATATCACATTCCAGCCGTTCCGGCGGCTTGTCCGCAGACTCTTGGCAAACCATTCGACGGCCGCGTTGGCGTCATCGTAGATCTGAACGGCCGGCCGGTCCTCGCGCGGATCGACACGGCAAATTGCGGCTCCGGCGGTCGCGGTTTTAATGCAGAGTAGCGCGATCATATTGTCTTTTTGCATGACAGCCGTTCGTACGGCGACATCGTCGAGGTCATCATCAAATTCGTCAAATTCTGCGAGATCCTCGTCAAAATCGTCATCGAATTCGGCGAGTTCCGTCTCAATGTCGTCATCGAAATCAAACTCGGCTTCTAAATCAATCTTCTCGCTCATAAAACTCACTCTTATTGTATCTACACGTTACACGCTTGGGCTTCTAAATTCAATTCGTATTTCACCTCAGCGTGATTTTTGACGAGCATCTCTTCGGTTAGGCGGTTTCCTGTTCGGCGGTCGATGACCTCACGCCAGATCTCGTTTTCACGATAATTCTTGCCACCGACATTCGAAAATTTATGATTCTTCTCAAAAATGTGATACGAATGAGGCGTTTCGCGATCCGAGTAGATCGCCCCTTTTAGATGGTCGTCCGTCAGCCAAAGCCTGATCTGAAACGTGATATCGGTCGGATTGAAGAACCGCAGATCGACATAATTAAAAAAAACACCGGCACCGCTGCCGAATGGCAAAACGCGGTTTTCGTCCGGAAAAGGGTCAAAGCTATGGTGGTGCCGTTCGACGATCTGTAGCGGCGTATGCAAAGCCATCCAATACAGTAGGTTTGCGAGCTGACACAGCCCACCGCCGACGCCGCGAACAACCTCTCCACGAGAAAGCTGCATTCCCTCGAAATATCCTTTATCCGCAGTCGCTTCGCCGATTTGCCGCCAAAATGAGAATGTCTGACCGGGTTTTATGAGAATCCCATCTATCGTCGGACACGCGATCGCGAGATTCTTGACCTTATTTTCCTGTAGTTGCGGATCGGAATTGCCAAGTCGCCGCCGGAGCAGGGATTGATGCTTTTTGCATGTAAATCGTACATTTTCGGTTTGTTTTTCAGATGCAAAACGGCCTAGCCGCCGCAGGTCGGCAACATGACGGAACATCCGCTTTTGCAGAATGCGTGTCTGATAGAAAAAAGGGTGAATTTTGGAAAGTCGCATTAAAAAATACTTTTGCCACGAATGCACAAATCAAGATGAATTTACGAGACTGGCGTCTCGCTTCATTCGTGCATTCGTGGCTAAAAACTCCTAAGCCGCTCGACGTCACCGGCCTGAACGATTGTAACCGAGCCGTCAGATCTTTTCACGCGAAGCGCTCCGTTTTCCTCGATTCCGTCTGTAACGCCTTCGAAGGACTCAGTTGCAAGCGTCACGCGGACATTTTTGCCGTTAATATAGGATGAGCGCCGCTGCCAGTGACGAAGTATTTCGTCCGAGCCGCCCACATGGTTTAAGATTCCATAAAAGTACGACAGGTACGGGGTCAAAGCGGCGGCGAGATCGTCGCCCATAATTTCTTTGCCGGTTTCGGCGCTGATTGATGTGGCCGTGCCGTTGATCTCATTCGAAAAATTGCTGTTTTTTAGATTGATACCAATGCCCACGATCACGGCGAGGCCGCGAGACGTTTCGACAGTTTCCGCCAGAATACCGCAGATCTTTTTTTCGCCGATCAGAACGTCATTGACCCATTTAATATCGGGCTTGAGGCCATATTCTTTCAGTGTGTCGTAAACCGCGACGCCCGTCATCAGCGTGATCAACGGCAGAAAACGCATCTCGATCTTAGGTCGCAGGACGATACTGAAATAGAGGCCTGAATCTTTCTCCGAAATCCATGTGCGTCCGTGCCGTCCGCGCCCGGCGGTTTGCTGCCGGCCGATGACGCACAGGCCCTCGTCCGCCCCTTGCCGGGCCTGATTCGCGGCCTCGGTATTGGTTGAGTCGAGCGTTTCGAAACGGAGGATGGTGAAGTTCCTCATGTCGGAACCACGTGCGGTAACGGGTGGTTCTGACACGTCCACAGCGAATCACAATAATAATTCCTGCTGTCAAAGAAATTCTGCTTGATCTCGAAAGTGCTCTCGGCGGCTAGCTCGGCGATCATTTTCAGGCTGTATTTCTGAGAGATCTCCATGAATACGGCTTCCCATTGGTCGAATTCGAAATCACGATTCAATGCGCCGATATGCACCGTCTGCGATTCGCGGCTTATCAGGAACGAACGGGCGCAACCCTCGATCGGGCGATAATTGGCATAGTGCGTAAACTTGTCGAGGTCAAAATCGGCGCCGAGCTCGCAGTTGATGCGTTTTAAGAGATTTAGGTTAAACGCTGCCGTCACGCCCGCCTTATCGTCGTAAGCGGGAACGATGACATGCGGATCTTTTTGCAGGTCAAAGCCTATAAAAAGCAGGTCGTTGTGGTTCATTACGGCCCTAAGCTGGCGGAAAAAATCGAGAGCCTGTTCGCGGCTGAAATTGCCGATGTTCGAACCGAGAAAGAGCAGGACCTTTCGGCGTCCGCCGCCATTCTTTAGCGATTCGAGAATACGAAAATAATCGCCGTTCAGGGTCTTCATCGTCAGATCAGGAAATTCGGCGGTGAATTTTTCCGTCAATGCGTCGAGGGCTTCCTGTGAGATGTCGACGGGCGAGTACGAGATCTCAGCGTTCTGCTTAAGGAAATGATCGACCAGCACGGCTGTCTTTGTGCCGTCGCCGGCACCGAGCTCGATCAGGTCAAAGGCGTTGTCGCCGTTTGCAAATGAACGGTAGATCGCCTCAGTCTGTGTCGAAAATATCTCGTTTTCGCTACCAGTCAGGTAATACTCCGGCAGCTTCATTATTTCCTGAAAGAGCCGCGAGCCTTCATCGTCGTAAAAGTATTTTGACGAGAGCGATTTCGGGGTTTCCGAGAGGCCGCGCAGTACGTCTTCGGCAAAATGGGTAAGTTCGGGCGTGGTCGAGCTTTGCATAAGATATTTAGCCACGGATGCACACAGATCGGCACAGATAAATAGAGAGAAAATCTTTTTCTGATCCGTAGTTATCGGTGTTCATTTGTGGTTAATTCCTCACTTCGCCAATCTTATGCCCGTAAATTGCCATCTTAAATGCGGATGAAAAAAGTTTCTGTATGATAGACGACTGTGGCCCGGCGAGGTAATGGCTGATGCTCCGCGCAAGACCATTTGGTTTATCATAAATTTACCGTTGTATTCGCCGACAGCACCGGCCACCTTTTTGTAGCCGGGATAGGGCAAATACGCGCTGCCTGTCCACTCCCAACGCTTGCCCCAATCAAATTTTTCGCAACCCGTTTCCCATTCAGCCTCGGTCGGCAAACGGCAGCCTTTCCACTCTGCAAACGCCGCCGCTTCGTAATACGAGACGTGACAAACAGGTGCGTCGAGTGGCAGTTTTCGCAGGCCAGCCAGCGAGAAATGCGACCAGCCGTCGGCACACCGATGCCAGTAGAGCGGCGATTCTACCGCGTTTTGATTCACCCAATCCCATCCCTCCGAATGCCACAGCCGAAAATCGGTGTAGCCGCCCGCGTCGATGAATTCGATAAATTCGGCATTTGTGACAAGCCGGTCGCTGATCGCAAAATCATTTAGATAAACCTTATGACGGGCCAGTTCGTTGTCAAAGCAAAAGCCGCCGCCGCCAAAGCCAATCTCGTGAATGCCGCCTTTTATTTCGACGAAAGTACCCGTCCCGGATTCAACCTTTTCCTCGACCGCGAAATCCTCGCGATAAACGGGGAATAGCGGATTCGTACTGAATGTGTATTTGAGATCGGTTAGGAAAAGTTCCTGATGCTGCTGCTCGTGGTTTAGTCCGAGGATTACAAGATCAATAACCCCGGCCTCGACCGCGTCCGGTACTGACAGGAGCTCGAGCATTTTTTCATCTACATACTTGCGGTAAGCAAATACTTGCTTTACGGTCGGTCGGCTTAAGGCACCGCGGTGGTCGCGCGCGGTCCGGTCGCCGATAGAGTTGTAGTAGCTGTTAAAGAGAAAGCTAAAGTGCTCGTCAAAAACCTTATAACCATGAGCGTGTTTCTTGAGGATCATTTCCTCAAAAAACCAAGTCGTATGGGCGATGTTCCATTTTGGCGGCGAGACGTCCACGACCGGCTGTGGAATGTAGTCCTCGATCTCAAGCGGTTCACAGAGCTTTTCGGTATATGAGCGAACTTGGCTATAAAACGAGCGAAGGTCTTTCGGGCAGCTTGTCTGTTGGGTGGCTTGCATTTACCTAATTAAACCAAATCTCACGGCAAAGGTGAAGATTTTATTGCGTATGTTCGATTTTAAGCAATGCTTCCATGCAGATCTCGGCGAGATAATTGTCCGGCGAATTGAGGTTTGAGCGAAGTAGTGATGCGGACGACGGATCACCTATTGCCCCGAGAGCAAAAGCGGCCTCGCGACGAGTGTCGTCGGCTTCGCTTCGGTTTTGCAAAACTTTGGAGAGAATCGCGGTCGCGGAGCGGAATTCGGGCTTTTGACTCACCAAAACTTGATTTGTTCCGGGCTTCTTCGAATTGCCACTTTTGTATTTGTCAGGCAGAAAATTCTCAGGCGTGCTCGTTGTCCGTTCCTGTTTTTGAATCGATTCCGCAATCAGCCCGATCGCGTGAGACGCGGAACGACGCAGAAATTCACTGTCTTCATTCGGCTTTGCACGGAGTATAGAACTGAGAGGCTCGACCCCCGAAACATCGCCGATCTTGCCGAGTGCTGTTGCTGCGGCGGCTTTTACAATACGACTTTTGTCATTTTGCAACGTCCGGATCAGTGGCGTTTCGGCGGACGCATCGCGAACCTCGCCCAGAGCAAACGCAGTCTCGCCACGCACAAATTCGTCCTTATCATTAAGCAAAGGGAGCAGCGCCTGCGTAGCGTCGGTTTTTGGCAGAAATATGACAGCGTTCGCCGCAGTCGCCCGCACAATTTCGTCACGGTCGCTCAGAGCCGGAAGAGCGAGTCTTGACGCCGCTTCGCTGTGAAGATTCTTAATCTGGAAAAGCGCGTTGCGTATTAGCTCAGCGTTGCCGGACGCAATTCCTGAACGGATCGACTCAAGATCCTGAGCCGAAGAATTACCCGCGAAACACGCGAAAGACGCGAAAATATAAAACAGAAATAAAGAGGCCCGGACGATGTGAGATCGCTCCTCGTCTCCTCTTCCCCCCTTCTCCCCTTCTCCTTTTCTCCCCTTCTCAAGCATCAGGCGGTTCCCTGCACACTCTGTCCGAGCATCCGCTCCCAATCCGAGACCTGACGGGCGCGCCGATTTTCGTGAGCATTCGCGAGGAGCGAGATCACGTCGTCGAGGGCTGGATTATATTTGGAATTGGTATTTCGCGAAGCCAAAGTATTGGCTTTATAGCCGCGTGCCGTAGGTGCGTCGGATTTGATTAGGGTGTCGCTCTCGCGGCCGACATTTCTATTGATTCGGTTGACCATCTCATTGCCTCCTGTTTCGGGGCAGACGGTTGAACCGCTGGATTCATGATCTCAAGGTTGAAACGTCCGCAAAACTGGTGTTTTTATCATTAAGTTCTTCGTCGCAAAAAATCCTAAAGTCTCAAAGATTTTGTAAGAATATCACGCATTTTCTCTATCACCAAGAGGTATTTTGATCTATAAATCGGAAGTGCGATAGTGATAGACCGGAAATATTTTGTTGACGAGAATAATCGACGAACTGCCGTCCTGTTGGACATAAACACGTTCGAAGTAATGGAAGGTGCAATCGAGAGCGCGGCTCTTTTTGCCCGGATGCGCGAGACCGACAGCGACGAGACCTATGATATCGACGAGGCGCGGTCTTTATACACTCGATTGAGGCAAGAGCCGAATGCGGACAAAGGCGACAAGCACGTTTCTTAAACAGCTTTCTGCTCTACCGGATGATGTAAAGGCGCGAGTAGAAAAGTTCGTGGTCGCCCATTGCTTGCATTCTATATAAGAATCGCGCTACTTTCTCCCTGTTCCGACACAATCTGGACAACCATCTTGAGGATATGAGTCGATATATATCCAAGGCATTAAAAGCAGACGTTCGGGAAAGAGCTCGGAACCGTTGTGAAAACTGCGGTAAGAAATACGAGCCTGTGTTCATGGACGTAGATCACATCACGCCATATAGCATCGGCGGTACAACTACGTTCGACAATCTCCAGCTACTCTGTCGTAAATGCAATCTAAAAAAAGGTGCTCAAGCGTTGAAGTGTGTACGCTGTGGAGAGAAAAATCTTCATACCGCAAAGTTCTGCCAGAGCTGTAAAAAACCAATCAGGCAGGCGGATCGGAGGGAGTTTGGATGGGTACCAGGAAACGGATTTGATTTTCGCCGAAAGCTCCTAGGGATTATAAGCATACTACTGATTGCTTATGGTCTCTACAGTATGTGGAAGAAGAACTAGGCGCGGTTTTTTCCGGAAGAATGAAGTCGCCGTGCTACGGGTTGTTCTGCACCGGCGAAATGTTTACCGGCGTTTTCCGTAAGTCATGTTCATAGTTGACCGCCCAATATATCTCGCCCTTAGATAGCCCCTCGTTGGATCGCTCCGGCGACGCGGCGTTTCGCAATTCAAAATTGCAAATTAAGAATTCAACAAGTGGATAGCCTCCGGTTTATCCGCTAAACTATAGTTTTTATCTAAATAGACTAGAATGGACGAGAAATATTTCGCGAAAAAGATAGAGCAGAAATGGCAGCGAAAATGGGCCGAGAGCGGTGCGTTTGAGGCCGAAGCCGAGGCTTGCGAAGAGCGGCCAAAATTTTACCAGCTTGAGATGCTGCCGTATCCGTCCGGCAATCTGCACATGGGCCATGTGCGAAATTATTCGGCGGGCGATGCATTGGCCTGGTTTAAAAGGCTGAAAGGATTTAACGTCATGCATCCGATCGGGTGGGATTCGTTTGGCCAACCGGCCGAGGACGCGGCTGTAAAGCGCGGCGTTAATCCTCGTGCGTGGACCGAGGAAAACATTGTTGCGATGCGCGGCCAGCTCCAGCGTTTGGGTGTGAGCTACGATTGGCGGCGACAGATGTACGCTCACCGGCCGGAATATTACAAATTCGACCAGTGGTTTTTCCTGAAAATGTACGAAATGGGCCTCGCGTACAAGCGTATGACCCACGTCAACTGGTGCTCGCACGATCAGGCCACGCTTTCGAATGAGCAGGCGAGCGGCGGCCTCTGCTGGCGATGCGGCAATCCCGTTACGAAGAAGAATCTCGAGCAGTGGTTCCTAAAAACGACGGCATACACGGATCAGTTGCTCGATGATATGGCCCAGATCGAGACCGGCTGGCCGTTTAGTGTGTTAAAGCGGCAGCGGGACTGGATCGGACGGTCTGAGGGGGCGTTTGTCGATTTCGAGATAGTCGCGTCGGGCGATTCGCTGTTTTATTGCCCGATAGTTGACGGGATGACGAGTTTGTCGGACCACGGCAAAGGCCGCGTCCGGGTTTTCACGACCCGGATCGACACGATCTACGGAGCAAATTCAATTGTACTCGCGGCGGAACATCCGGTAATTCAGGCGAATCTCGACAATTTTTCGGAGGAAGTTGCGAACAAGGTTGCGTTCATCCGCACCGAGAACGCCAAGCCGGCCGACCACGAAGCCGATGTAGAAAAGGACGGCATTGACACCGGCCTGCGGGCCGTAAATCCGTTCAGCGGCGAAGAATTACCCGTTTGGGTTGGCAATTACGTGATGATAGATTACGGCACCGGAGCCGTGATGAGCGTACCCGCACACGATGAGCGTGATTTCGAATTTGCGCGGAAATTTGAGTTACCGATCAAAACCGTCATCGAGCCGCTGAGACGCGGAGACGCGGAGCAGGGAATTTTGCCACAGATAAACACAGATGAACACGGATCAGATTACGAATCCGCATTCCGCAATCCGCAATCCGCGTTCACGGAATATGGCGTTGTCGTAAATTCCGCCATATGGTCAGGCGAGACATCCGACGTTGCGAAAGAAAAAATGACCACCTTTGCCGCTGAACACGGCTTTGGCGAGGCCGCGACGACATATAGACTGCGCGACTGGGGAATTTCACGTCAGCGATTTTGGGGATCGCCGATTCCGATCGTTTATTGTGATATTTGCGGAATTGTACCCGAAAAATTTGAAAATCTACCGGTCGAGCTTCCTGAAAACGCGCCGATCACCGGTACGGGCGAATCGCCCTTGGCCAAGGTTCCTGAATTTGTAAATACCACTTGCCCACAATGCGACGGCCCAGGCCGTCGCGAGACGGACACGATGGACACCTTTGTCGATTCGTCGTGGTATTTCCTGCGTTACACGGACGCCGGGAATGAGGTTCTTCCGTTCGATCCCGAAATCGCGGCATATTGGGCGCCGGTCGATCAATATATCGGCGGCGACGATCATGCCGTGATGCATCTGATCTATGCAAGGTTTTGGACAAAGGTGGCGCGCGATATCGGCTTGGTGACTTTTGACGAGCCGTTCAAACGGCTGCTGACGCAGGGAATGGTCGTCGGCGAAACATTTTTCGACGACTCTTCCGGAAAGCGTATTTATTACTCGTCGTCCGATGTCAAGGCCGAGCGGGATGCTAAAGGCAAGATCACGGGTGCCGCCTCGGCGGACGGAAAACAGCTTAAATACGCGATTGAGCGAATGTCTAAATCTAAGGGCAACGGCGTTGATCCCGACGAGATGATCGAGATTTATGGAGCGGACGCCGCCCGGCTGTTTATCTTATTTGCGGCGCCGATCGAGCACGAACTGGTTTGGAATGAGGCCGGCATCGAGGGAGCAGTGCGGTTTCTGCAGCGCGTTTGGCGGCTGGTTCATAAATGGCAGACAGCATTCGGCAGTCAGCAGTCAGCACAAAGCAATCCGGCTGGGACATCGGCGGCACGTAAACTCAGACAGAAGACTCATCAGACGATCAAGCGCGTATCCGACAGCTTTGAGAGCCTGCAATTCAACACGCCCGTCGCGGCGTTGATGGAACTATCGAATGCGATCGGTGACTTTGGCATCGATCCAGAAAATGCCAGCGAAAGCGACATTTTTGCGGTCCGTGAGGCGTTAACAAGCCTGATCCTTATGCTTACGCCATTCGCTCCGCATACGGCCGAGGAGCTT
>JAYUDV010000045.1:0-2532 GCA_043739565.1 Chloracidobacterium sp. | reverse complement strand
TCTTCATTTGACGTATTTGTCCTGGAATATTCGCTGTTAGAAATGACGGGCGCCGAACTCTGCCGCAAGATTCGTCTTACGGATCGGAACACACCCGTCGTCATTTACAGCGCTTTATACCGGGAGATCGACCGCGAACGCGCCGTCAGGGCCGGAGCAACCGCTTTTGTCATTAAATCGGACGGTTTGAGCAATCTATCGGCTACGATTCGACGTCTGCTCGACCGGCGGCCCGTGATAACCCGGAATTATCATTCGGGGCGGCGAAGCTCGAGTATTCTTTAGCTAGTTAACCCTTAAAATTAGGAGAAATCTAAATGTCACTTTTACATTGCCCCGAATGCTCACACGAAGTATCAGATAACGCGGTTGCGTGTCCCAATTGCGGTCGCCCCTTGGTTCTCGCTCCCGTCGTCGAGCGTAAAATCGTCGTTATGGAAAACCCGCGGGATGGCGATGGATTTCCGACCTGGGCATTTATCCCGATCGGAGTTTTAGGCGTCATTCTGGTGATCATCACGTTTGTTTTGTGGGGTAGAAACAACGACGATACGGCCAATCAGCGGATCAATATTAATACCGCTAACGGTTCGCGGCAAACGGTTACCCCGCGCGAACCAACGACCGTGACGACAGTACCTTCGTCTGGTCCGTCGACCATTACCGTGCCGAGTTCGGCACCCGCCACCCAGTCGTCGGTCCCGGGTTCGCAGACGACGGTTGCCCAATCGCCGACGAAAGGCAAGGTCAACATCGTCGCAAAGCTGGCCGCGCGAAACGGTTCGACGCAGGTTGTGCGAAATGAAAAATTTTACCTGCTTGATCAGGATGTTGAGTCGATCCTAAGCTCGGCCGGCGTCAACCCGATCGAGGGCCAGTCACTGACCAGTAGTCTCGGACTTTCGCTCGTTTTCCCCGACCGTTACGGCGAATTCAGCCGCAATGCGTTTACCGCGATCAGAAAGCATATCAAATACAGCGGCCAGACGGACGGCTCAGGCAGGGCTAGCCTCAGCGGTGTCGACCCGAACAACTATTACCTTTTTGGCATGACTAAGGCTGGTCATGGATTTACCGTCTGGAATTCGCCGGTGTCGGTTCAGGTGGGCGATAATATTTTGAATCTAAGTCCTCAGAGCCTGACGGAAATTCAGGATCCGGCTGGGTAGGACGGGAAGTAAGATTTTCAACGCAAAGCCCGAAAAGATGCCAAGACGCAAGGTTTTTTTTTAAGTAGACCATGAATAATATTAATATGCTCCCTTTGCGGCCTGGCGTCTTTGCGGCTTTGCGTTAAAATTCTTTCCCCCGGCATCTTTGCGTTAAATTTCCTATTTGCGCTAAATTTCTTATATGAAGATTCTCGTTACCGGCAGTAGCGGTTTTCTCGGCACACATGTCCGGCAATTTCTCGACGCCGACGATTTTTCGCGACGCGCGGGCTTTGATATTTTGAATATGCAGGACGCAACCCGCGTCGCCGATTACGATGTCGTCATCCATCTCGCCGCTCATTTGGACAAATCACCCACGTCCGCCGGACAGGTTTTTCTTACAAACGTAGAAGGCACGGTCAATCTGCTCCGCGAAATGAAGGAAGATTCGGTCTTCATTTTCGCCTCTACTAAGGACGTTTATGGCCGTTTTGCAGACAATTACGCGGAGGTCGGCGAAAGCTGCCCGACTGTCTTCTCCGGCCAGACAGCGCTTGAGTGGTCAAAACTAATCGCCGAACGCTACGTCGAATTTTACGCAAATGCGAGGAATTTTCGCTCGTGCATATTCCGGCTTTCGACTGTTTACGCCGCTCCGAGTCTCGGAAATGTCTCAAATTTCGTCGGCCACTACGTCGACTCTCTAAACATTGGCGAGACGCTCGCCCTGCCGGCAAGCGGCACGCCGCGCCGCGACTTGCTGCACGTTGACGACTTTGCCCGCGCTTGCACATCATTTAACGATTCAGTCATCCGACACGGCCTCTACAACCTCGGCGGCGGAGCCACCAACGCACTCACGCTGAGAGAGATCGTTGCCAAACTCGAAGAGTTATCCGGACTTCAGGCAGTGATCGACGAGAAAGCCGACCTGCCCGCTCCCATCCCGATGAATTACGTAACCGATCTCAGCCTCGTCAGCCAAGAACTCGAATGGTCACCCGAGATCAGCCTCGACGACGGATTGAAAACAATTTTTTAACGCAAAACCTCAGAATAAGAATTTTTAACACGGATACGCACGGAAAATAACGGATAGACACGGATAGGATTACTTATTGATTTTCTTATCCGTGCTCATCTGTTTACGTCCGTGTTATCCGTGTCTAAATTCCTTTCTTTGCCTCTTTGCGTTAAAGTTCCAAATTTGCGTTAAATATCTCTAGTGAAAATACTCGTCCGTGGTGCAAATTGGATAGGTGATGCGGTGATGTCGGTGCCGGCTTTGCGCGAATTGCGGCGGATTTTTCCGGACGACCGGATTACGCTGCACACGCGTTCGTGGGCGGACGGGTTGTTTCGCGACGCGGATTTTATT
>JAYUDV010000044.1:0-2544 GCA_043739565.1 Chloracidobacterium sp. | reverse complement strand
TAACGCTGAGCGGAAATTCGGTTATAAAAAATAAACTTTGGTATATTGCCGGAGCGATCCTCGGCGGTTATCCGCTTGCTCAGGGGTCGGTATATCTTCATTTTCGTAAACGGACAGCGAATATTCTGACCGCGATCTCGCTTCCGTTTATTATCATTGCCAGTATTTTGGTTATCCTGTCGCCTACCAATACAGATCTGCTCGAATCTTTTCGCCCAAGCGGGGCCTCGCTCGGGTGGCAATGGGTGCGGCTGTTGACGCCGTTTATTAATATATATTCGGTGATCTTTTTGATCGGGTCGGCGTTTTATAGCGCGATCCGGTACGCAAAGGTCGAAAATGGCAAAAATCGCGCGATCGGAAATTCGTTTATCTCCTTCGGAGCGTTGTTACCGGGAATCGGCGGCGCGATGGCCAAGGGCGGCGTTGTCGAGGCACTTTACATCGGCGAATTTATAGGAATAATCCTTATCTGGATCGGATATAAATACTGTCTTCGTGACCGGGTTTCGGTTCTTGTGAACAAACTAGAATATGAAAAATGATCATCAGGCGATGCTCGATATTGCCATCGAAGAAGCCCGTTTAGGTCTCTCTGAAGGCGGCATTCCCATCGGTGCCGCACTATTTGACGGAGTGGGAAACCTCCTTGGCCGCGGGCACAATCGCCGTGTACAAGAGAACGATCCGTCGATCCACGGCGAGACCGACGCCTTTCGCAAAGCGGGCCGCCAACGAAGCTATCGCGACACGATAATGGTCACGACGCTTGCTCCGTGCTGGTATTGCAGCGGTTTAGTGCGTCAATTCGGCATTGGTACCGTAATTATTGGAGAGTCACAGACGTTCCAGGGCGGAATCGACTGGCTTCGCGAAAATGGCGTTGATGTCATCAACATGAATTCCGGCGAATGCATCGATATGCTTGCCACGTTTATCGCTGCATATCCTGAGGTTTGGAACGAGGATATAGGCGAGGATTAAGGCCCTTTTGTATTTTTATTAGTGACGATTGCTCGTTTTTAAGCCGCAATAGCTTCCCTTTCCAGTTTCCGTTCAATTTCTAATATCGAAGGGCCGTCGAAGTAAATTTCGTGACATTTTTCACAAACAAAGGCCGGAATATTATTAACCTCGGTGCGAAGACCTCTTATAGTAAATATGCGCGATACAAACGTTTTCGCTGCTACCCCGCCGCATTCGCATTCGATTGTTTTTGCCCTAGCTTTCATATGCAGTTTTTAAAACGAGGCAATGGCCGGAGATGAGGTAATTACCATCCCTGACCTTGCGTTTGATCTTGATGGGAACTTTCATTATCTGCCAGAAAATATCACCGGCAAACCCTTTGCCCTAAACTGCTTGTTAAAATCAGCGATATCCTCAGCTTTTATCTTTGCCAGCAACGCAAGCTGAGCATCGATCTGTGTCTGCACATCATTAAAAACCGTGTATGCCTGTGATGTCGGTGCGTCATCCGAGCTGTCAACAGACGATCCGAGGGCTGCCATTTTGTTATTCAAACGGATTGGAAAATTCAACGGGTCCTGGCCGCTCCGGTTCTTTGTCTGATATAGAGACTCCTCAATTTCCGTGAGCTTTTTATTGATGTCGCGTGCCTTGTCAATTAGGTCCTTATTATCGGGTGACTTCAACCGGCGAGACATATTTTCGAGCTGCGTCCGCATATCGCGGATGTCGAGGATCGCGTTGTGCGTCTCGGTTAGCTTGGCGTTGATCTTCTGCGTCAAAGCGTATTGTTTTGCAAAATCGTCCGGGGTCGTTGTAAGTCGCGGATCGGCCCGAACCGCAAATGGTTCCGTCGCAACCACCTTGCCGCCCACGCTAAATCGAACCTGATAATTGCCCGGCGGGATACGCGGACCGGCGAGCGAGCCGCCCCACAGGATCAAACCGGGCAGCGTTGTGGCGTTTGGCAGACGGTAATTCCAGACAAACGTGTTGAGCCCCGCCTCACCCAGTAACGGTGGGTCGCCGCCGCCGCCGCGACCGCCAAAACCGCCGCCCGGACCGCCAGCTTCCGGTGCGGGAGCTCCGCCAGCGGGTTCGGGCCTTTTGGTATATTTACGCAAAACCTTGCCGTCGGCATCCATGAATTCGAGTGTTATCTCTTTGGCCGCTTTTTCTTTTAGGTAATAATTGACGACCACGCCGTTTGGCGGATTTGCTCCAACCGTCGCGGTCGGAGGTAATTGCCCTCCACCGCCGCCGGAGGTTCGGTAAGCATCCTCGGGCTTGAATAGAAACGCCTCGGCCTTCTGCGCGTCGGCAAGTTGATAGAGGACAGAGAGATTGTCGAGAACGTAAAATGAGCGTCCGTGCGTCGCCACCACGAGGTCTTTATCGCGTTTTTGGATGGTCAGGTCGTGGATCGGCACAACGGGCAGATTTAGCTGCAAACTCTGCCAATTTTCGCCCGCGTCTGTCGAATAAAATATGCCGCGTTCGGTTCCGGCATAGAGAAATCCGCGTTTATTCGGGTCCTCGATGACTACCCGCGTAAATTGATCGGACGGAATGCCG
>JAYUDV010000043.1:0-40637 GCA_043739565.1 Chloracidobacterium sp. | reverse complement strand
AAACGGGCGACCCGCCGGGATTATTGACCAAAACCATACCGGCAATGGTCATGCCGCGGAATACGTCGAGGGAAATGAGGCGATCTTGAGTAGTCTCTCTCATTTATTCACCACAGAGTCACAGAGGACACAGAGAAAAGCAAATTAGCCGCATATGGACGCAGATAAAAACTGATAAATCGAAAGAATTATTTTGTTGTTTTTATTCTTATCCATCTTTATCCGTGTTAATCTGCGGCTAATTTCTCTCACCAGCCATTGCGTTCGCGCAATCGCGCAATGTGCGCCGTGTGATGCTTTGAGTGCCATGCGTACAGAGCGAGCGCACCGTCGAGCGTCCACGTCCCGGTTTCGGGGTGAATGAACTTGCGCTGGAAATCGGTGTCGGACATCGAATTTAGCAATGCGACCCAACGCTCGTGTATCGCGTCGGTCATTCGGAGCGAAACATCGACCGGCATTTTAGCGTCGCCGAGCTCGGCCCAGCGGTCTTCGTAATATGGCTTGATCGTCGGTACTTCGTCCTCGGTAAGGGCAAGCTTAAACCTTATGAACGCATTGGCGTGGCTGTCCGGGACGTGATGGACCGTCTGCCGGACTGTCCAGCCGCCCGGGCGGTATTCGGTATCGAGTTGAGCGTCGCTCAATCCTGCTACGGCGGCTCTTAGGCGTTGCGGTAGATCCGCGATCGTCTCGATCCTCCGTTGCCTCTCTTCGGGCGAAGTGTCTTGATTGCGGTCAAATTGTCCTATCGGGTAACGGAGATCAGTCATAAGTCAGGTTTCAGTTGTTAACGCTTAACCTCCAAAATAATTTTCAAATCTAGTAAATTCTTTAAGGAACGCGAGTTTGACCGTGCCGGTTGGGCCGTTGCGCTGTTTGGCGACGATCAATTCCGCAAGACCTTTATTTTCTTCGGTTTCCTTATAATAATCTTCGCGATAGATAAACGCAACGACATCAGCGTCCTGCTCGATACTGCCCGATTCTCGAAGGTCGGACATCAGCGGTTTTGGCGGATTACGAGCCTCCGGTGCCCGCGAAAGCTGCGACAGGGCGACAACCGGAACGTCCAATTCTTTGGCGAGTCCTTTTAATTCACGAGAGATCTGCGATACTTCCTGCTGACGATTATCATTGCGCCGACCGCCGCCGCCGCCCATCAATTGCAGGTAATCAACCACGATCAGATCGAGCTGCTTTTGCTCGGCGGCGAGACGACGGCATTTTGCACGCATTTCGAGCACCGAAATGCCCGGCGTATCGTCGATAAATATCCTTGCATCCGAAAGCGTGCCGATCGCACCGGCCAAACGCTCCCATTCGTTGCTCATCAAATGGCCCGTGCGGAAACGGTGTGCGTTGATATGCGCCTCGCTCGATAGCATACGTGTGACAAGCTGCTCCTTGGACATCTCCAATGAAAATAAGGCGACGACAGCACTCGAACGCAGCGCCGCATTCTGCGCAAGCGTCAGGCAAAGCGCCGTTTTGCCCATCGACGGACGGCCCGCGACGATTATCAGATCTGTCCGCTGAAACCCGGAGGTCATCTGGTCAAGTTCGCTAAAACCCGTCGATAGCCCGGTAATTCCCGAACCTTCGCCCGCCGCGTGCTCCTTTACCCGAGCGAGAATGCGCTCGGCGACGGGTGCGATCCGCGAAAAGCTCTGCCGCGTCCGTGCCTCAGCCAGCGCAAAGATCGCCTGCTCGGCGTGGTCGAGTATCACGTCGGCGTCGTCCTCTTCGGCCAGTGCCTCGCCCGTGATCAAGTTGCACGTGCGAATCAGATTGCGAACGACCGATTTGTCGTGGACGACCTTGATGTATTCCTCAACATTCGAAAAATGCGGCAGGCCGAATGTGAGATTCGTGATCGTCGAGATGCCGCCGATCGATTCAAGCGAGCCTTCTTTTTTCAGCTCTTCGCCGATCAGGATCGGATCGATCTGCTTTTGCTTTTCAAAAAGCGCGATCATCGCCGCAAAAACACGGCGATTAAGCGGCGAATAAAAATCCTCCGGCTTAAGATGCTCGACCGCCTGAGCAATCACCGAATTATCAAGCAATATCGCACCCAGAATAACGCGCTCGCTCTCTTCGCTTGAGGGAAGCGGCTTCTCTAAATATTGCTCTCGTCGTGCTTCTGGAAATGCGGCCATAAGGTGAAATGCTCCGAAGAATAATAAAAACGTTCCAATCAGAGTGGAAGATCGCCGGATTCAAAGACAAAAAAAGACCGCAAATATGATTTCGCAGTCTCTAATCTTACTCTCATCCGAATTCCCGTTCAAAGATTCCGATGCGATTTTCAACTGGACTAAAGGGCAAACTCATAAACCGGCGTTTCGATCATTTTCGTGGGCGTTTCATGTTGCCAGATGGTTTGCTGCAATTGCTCAACCGTTTCCGGTGCAAAGAATTGCTCAACCGTTTCCGGTGCAAAGAATTGCTCACCCGTTTCCTCACAGACGCGCGCGGGAACATTCTCAACGATATAAAACTTAACCTCCATTTCCAGAGTGTAAGTTACTTTTGTTTCTTTCATCGATTCAGCTTGCATCTTGCGTCTTCCTCATTTTGAAATCAGTCCATAAATCTTTGTTTGGCTCGTAAAGCGTGATGATCTTCAGCAATGGTCGAGATGGATAACTACTCTGTACGTGAATCGGCCTGCTTTCGCCCGCTAGCAATTTTTGCGCGAATCTCGTCAATCACATCAGAGATTATACCCCGCTGTAACTGAATATAAAAAGCCCAGGGTTTCGCTTTCGCTAACCTCAGGCTTTAATGTTCGTCGTCTCTGACGACTATGATCTCACAAACGAATTATGCAACAGACTCTTTGTCAGCCGCCGGTTCGCCTTCGGTTTCAGCAGCAGCTTCCTCGACCGGAACTTCTTCGGTTTCCGCAACGACCTCTTCCACTGCCGGTGTCGCTGGCACTTCTTCGACCGGAGCTTCCTCGACTATCGGTTCGGCTTTCGCTTTTCGCTCTTCTTTGACCGGCATTTCGCCGCCTTCGGCGGTTACGGTTACGGGTACGGCGAGAGTCACTTCGCGGTGGAGCTTAACGTTGACGGTGTATTCGCCGGTTTCTTTGATCGCGTCTTTTAGGACGATCTTGCGGCGGTCGATCTCGTAGCCTTTGGCTTTGAGAGCGTCGGCGATGTCCATCGACGTAACGGAACCGAAGAGAGTTCCCTGCTCGCCGGATTTGCGTTCGAAGGTAAGAGCGATCGTCGCCATCTGCTCGTGCTGAGCTTCAGCCGTCGCACGTTCGATAGCTGCCTTTTTCAATAATGCCGAGCGTTCCTGCTCGATCTGCTTGACGTTGCCCTTGGTTGCGAGCGACGCAAAACCCTGCGGCAGCAGATAGTTGCGGGCGTAACCGGCCTTGACCTTGACGATCTCGCCGCGCCCGCCGACATGCTCGATATCCTCGCGTAATAAAATAGTAGTGTTTGCCATGATGTTTTAGTTCCAAGTTCAAAGTTCCAAGTTCAAAGTTGAAGGTTTCACGTTCCAACTTCAGAGATTCCGCTTAAAGCCCCCTTTAGCTTGGAACTTGGAACCTTAAACTTGGAACTAACCCTGTTAATCCGCGACGAACGGCAGCATTGCCATCGAACGCGCACGCTTGATCGCTTTGGCGATGCGGCGCTGGTCCTTGGCCGTAATGCCCGAGATGCGGCGCGGCATAATTTTGCCGCGTTCCGGTACGAATTGCCGCAGAAGATCGACATCTTTCCAATCGACGTAATCCGGTACGATATTACGCGGCCGGCGTCGCTGGTAACGCCGCGGGCGATCGCCGATAACGTCTTCGCCGACTCCGAGACCGCCTCTGTCATCCATTATTTCCAAATCATTTTCTGCCATAACTTTCCTCCAAGATCGTTAATCGTGAATCGTAAATCGTAAATCGACAAAGTCTGTTTCCTTCCGTTACGACCAAAAATTCCTATTAAATAATTCTCTCCCACGATACTTCAATTCACGATTAACGATTCGCGATTCACGATTCACGATTCACAATTTACGATTTATGCTTCGGCCTGTGCCTCCGTCGATTCTGCTGTCGGGCGGAACGATGCGCGTTTTGCGGCGCGAGCCTCACGTTTTGCCCGGATCTGCGTCGCGGTCTTGCGATCCTCGTCCACGCGGACGGTGATGTAGCGCAGGATCAGATCGTTAACGCGCATGCGGCGTTCGAGCTCCATGATCTCCTGGCCCGTGCCTTCGATCTCAAAGAGCACGTAGTGGCCCTCGTGCTTTTTCTGGATCGGATACGCCAGATTTCTGATCCCGACATCGTCCATACGGATAACGGTGCCGCCTTCTTTTTCGACCAATTTCCCGACGGCGTCGTTCAATTTCTCGATCTTATCGGCGTCCGTTTCCGGATTGATGATATACATTACTTCGTACGTTCTATTTGCCATTTTTCCTACTCCCTTCGGTCGTCGTGAATAGTGAATCGTTAATCGTGAATAGAAAGAAAAAGTTCCGATTCTTCACTATTTACCATTCACTCTTTCACTACTCACTAATTAAATCTTGCCATCGCCGCGTCGACGCCATCCCTGATGATCGTCCGCGCAGCTTCTGCGGATTCGTCCAATATTTTTTCAAGCGTTTTGGAGGCGCCTTTTGCGAAATTCTCCAAAACAAAACGGCTCGCATCAATTACCGGATGCTCAGGCCCGATGCCGATCCGTAGTCTTGTAAACTCCTGCGTTTTCAAACAATCGATGATCGATCTCAGCCCATTCTGCCCGCCGTGCGTGCCTCTCGGCCTGACGCGGAGCGTGCCGAACGGCAACGCCAGGTCGTCCGAGATGACGATCAGCTTTTCGGCCGACCGGTTATCCTTTGCAAGCAGACAGCTTACCGCTTCGCCGCTGAGATTCATGAACGTCTGCGGCTTGGCCAATTCGACGTTTCTGTTATCAATAATGCCCCGCCCGATCAGTGACCGGCATTCGTCTCGCTTGACCTGAGTCTGCATTTGCACCGCGAGCAGATCGACGAGCATAAACCCGAGATTGTGCCGCGTCTTGGCATATTCCGGACCCGGATTGCCGAGCCCGACTATCAGCCAATTAGTCTCAAACGTCGATGACATTTGCTCGAACTCTATTCGCCACCGCCGTCCGGCTCAGCAGCAGGCTCTTCGCCGACAACTGTCGGCTCGGTCCCAGCCTCAACCTGCGGTTCAAGAACGGCTTCCTGAACGATGACGATCGACGCGATCACCGTGTCCGGTGCGTCGTGGATCTCGATGCCCTCAGCGACCTTCAGATCGGAAACGTGGATCGCATGCTCCGCCGTTAATTCCGAGATATCGACATCAATCGAATCCGGCGTTTTTGCCGGTTCGCAAAGCACCTTGATCTCACGCATTGCCTGCGAAAGAACTGCTCCCTCTTCTTTCAAACTTTCCGGTTCGCCTATAAGGTGTATTGGCACTGTCATTTCGATCTTTTCGCCCTTTGCAAAGCGGCGAAGATCGGCATGGATCAAACGGCTATGCACAGGGTGAATCTGACGATCCTGAAAAATGACGTCGTTGATACCTTCGCCCTCAATGTCTAGCGAAAATACGGTGTTAACGCCCGAATCCGTACGGAGGATTGCCGCAAGTTCCTTTAATTCCGCCGTTGCCGCAAAACTCGCCGTGCCACCGCCATAGACGATGACCGGGATCTTGCCCAAGACACGCAGCCGACGATTTTCGTTCTTGCCGCGCGTATCACGTTTCACTGCTTTTACTAATATTTTTTCTGCCATAACTCTTCCTCAGTTCAATGTTCAATGTTCAAAGTTGGTCGTCGCGGTTCCTAACTTTGAACTTGGAACCTTGAACTTTGAACTAAATAAATAACGACGACACACTCGTCTCTTCATGAATCGACCTGATCGCAGAGGCAAGCAGCCCCGCAACACTCAAAACCTCGATCTTGCCGCCCTCGACCAGCGGCAGGCCGTTTTCGCGGATCGGGATCGTATTGGTCACGATCACCTTCTTCAAAAACGAATTGCGGATATTATCGACCGCATTCCCCGACAGCACGCCGTGTGTAAAACAGGCAATAACCTCGTTCGCACCCGCGTTATGCAAAGCCTCGGCGACCTTGCAGATCGTTCCCCCGGTGTCGCACATATCGTCGATTATCAAACAATTCTTACCGCGGACATCGCCCACAATATTCATCACATCGGCCTCGTTCGGACGCTCGCGTCGTTTATCGCAAAGCGCGAGACCGGCATTTAGGCGTTTGGCATAGGCTCGGGCACGCTCTGCTCCGCCGGTGTCAGGTGCGACGACGATCAGATTTTCGATCGGGTTCGTCTTGAAATATTCGACCACGATTGGCGCGGCGTAAAGATGATCGACGGGAATATCAAAAAAACCTTGTATCTGCGAAGCGTGCAAATCGATTGTCAAAACCCGCTCGGCCCCAGCCGTCGTGATCAGATTTGCAACCAGCTTTGCGGTAATCGGTACTCGCGGACGGTCTTTCTTATCCGAACGTGCGTAACCGAAATACGGGATAACGGCGGTGACGCGTTCGGCGGAAGCACGGACGAAAGTGTCGATCATAATCAACAGCTCCATCAGGTGCCGATCACTCGGCGGGCACGTCGGCTGCACGATAAAAACATCCGATCCGCGTACATTTTCCCCAATATGAAAATTAAATTCCCCGTCCGAAAACCCTTCGGTATTTGCCTTTCCAAGCTCGCAATCGAGGTATCCGCAGATCTCCTCAGCAAGGGCCGGATGCGCATTACCCGAAAAGACTTTAATTTTTCCCGTAACGCTCATAAAATCTGTCAGCAGCCCGCCCATGAGAATGGGCGTCTGTGAAAGCCCTCCCTAACGGTCAGGCTACAGCTACAACTTCCCAAATAAAAAACGGACAACCACTAATCAGGTTGTCCGTTCCGATATTCAAAATTGGCTGGGGCGGGAGGACTCGAACCTACGAATGCCGGATCCAAAGACCGGTGCCTTACCACTTGGCTACGCCCCAATGCGAATTCTAAAGAAACTAATCGGAAACAACCTGAGCACCGAGGAGTGCTTCGCGATACTTATCCCGCGAAATAGTTGCTACGGCAAACTTTCGCCAGGTGATCTCTCGATCAAGGGCTTTTAATGCTGCTTGCCGTGTCTCTCGTTTGTCAAAAACCGCGAAGACCGAAGCCCCGCTGCCGCTCATTGCGGCATTTACTGCACCGAGTTTAAGCAAAGTCTCTTTGACCCGCTGTACCTCAGGATAGGCGGAAAATATGCTCGCCTCAAAATCGTTTATCAATACCGAATGGCGCAAACTCAGTGAATCTGCTTCCGAACGGCAAACTCGGAGAATACGATTCGAGGCCTCGTTTGTCAAGGTCGCGGCGTTAATTCTTTCAAACGCATTATGCGTCGAAATCTGTACGTCCGGCGTAACGATGAGCATGAATTGCTCGTCAATGTCACCTATTCGCTCAATTATTTCGCCACGCCCGGTTCCAATAGCCGTGCCGCCGTCTAGAAAGAATGGAGCGTCGGAGCCAAGATCCGCCGCTATCGCGCTTAATTCCTCGTCGGATATGTTGAGTTTCCACAGTTTTTTCAAACCGATAAGCGCAACCGCCGCATTTGACGATCCACCGCCCAGACCACCGGGTGATGGAATACGTTTAACTAGATGAATTACGGCACCATCGTCGATACCGGCCCGCTCTCGCAATGCTTGCGTGGCTTTAATTATGAGGTTGTCGTCACCGGTCGACATCGACGTATCATCGCAAGTCAATTCAAGCGAATCATGCTCGGAAAAAGCGATCGTGTCGTGCAGCGAAACCGTTTGGAATACCGTAAAAAGCTCGTGAAATCCGTCTTTCCGCCTGCCCAAAATACGCAGCGTCCAATTTATCTTGGCAAATGACGGAAGCGTGAACGCAGACTGCATCCATTCAGCATAAAGAAAGACTCGGCGGCGAGCAAGACGATGACGGCGAGCAACCAAAAACGGATTTCCACAGCTTCGTCTCAAGCCTGTGGAAACCCGCTATTTACTGCGTTCGATCTGTTATTTTCTTAGGAGAAAAACCTGGGTGAAATAATACGATCCGTCCGGTGCGACGGCGACGCCGACGGCTGATTCTTTCCAATTTTCGTCCATCAAATTGTGCCGGTGCGACGGCGAATCCAGCCACAGCTCGACCGCTTTATCTATCGGATCCTTATAACCGCGATTGAATGCAATGTTTTCGCCGATAGAACGCCAGTTACCTACGCCGAGACAATCGGCACGGTCACTGACCATTTTGCCGTCCAAGCCGCGATGGTCAAAAAACTTGAAATCTGCCATGTTTTGCGAATGAATGCGTGCAACGCGTTCGAGATCGTCGCTCCACATGAGCGGCTTGAGACCGTTTTCCACACGTTTTTGGTTGAGCATTTGGAACGCATTCCGCTCGACCGAGGCGACGTTAACGATGACGGACGCCTTGACCTCGGCAGACTTGTCCTCGACACGACGCGGACGCGAAAAATCGTTCTCGCCGTTATCACCACCGACTACGTTAAGAACTGTTTGGTTTTGAAAATTATTTGTCTGGGCAAGTGTGCTTGTCGCCAACGCGGCAAAAATACCCAGAAACAGGAAGAGTTTTTGTTTCATTAAGACCTCACTTCGGCAGCCGGACGCCCTTGAAAAACAAGGGTCGCGGCTTTGCGCACGCTCAATCTGAGCATTTGCCTTTTCGGATAAGGTGGTAAATCACGATGGATTTACCTTGTTATAGAAATCTCCAATGAAGGGTTGATTCCATAATTGCGGCAATTTTTTGACGTTGTAATAAACCGCGGAGACACGGGAAAGAAATTGGCCGCGGCTAAATTTCTTATTTCCCGTCTCCGCGTCTCTGCGGTAAAATCAAACTATGACAAATATCGCTTTAGCGGTTCACGGCGGAGCCGGGACAATTCTTAAATCGCAAATGACACCGGATCTCGAACGCGAGTACCGCAATGGCCTCGAAAACGCCTTAAAGGCTGGATGGGAAATTTTAGACGGCGGTGGCTCGTCGCTGGATGCGGTCGAGACGGCGGTTGCATCGCTCGAGGATTTCCCGCTTTTTAACGCCGGACGCGGGTCCGTGTTCACACACGAAGGCGAACAGGAAATGGACGCGTCGATAATGGATGGAAGCAGCTTAAAAGCCGGTGCGGTCGCTTTTGTGAAGAATATCAAGAATCCGGTCAAGTTAGCGCGGCTCGTAATGGAACAAACCGAGCACGTTCTGCTCGTCGGCGAAGGAGCCAACCAGTTTGCCGAGCAGATCGGCGTCGAGACCGAATCAGACGAATATTTTTTCACCGAGCACCGCTGGTTACAGCTACAGGAAGCGATGGCCGAGGGCCGTGTCCGGTCGGATCACTCTGCAGGAGAAGGGGAGAAGAGGAGAATAGGAGAAGAGGAGACGGAGCCGGAAAAGGCGGAAACGCGGGCCGCTGGGAGTGTGTTTTCTTCCGATAATCCAAAATCCAAAATCCAAAATCCAAAATCGCTCGGCACCGTCGGAGCAGTCGCATGCGACAAAAACGGCCATCTCGCCGCCGCTACCTCGACCGGCGGCATGACAAACAAAAAACTGGGCCGCATCGGTGATACGCCGATCATCGGCGCCGGAACCTACGCTGACGATTCATGTGCCGTCTCATGCACCGGCCATGGCGAATTCTTCATGCGTTCCGTCACCGCCTATGATGTCACCGCTCGAATGAAATATAAGGGATTGAGCCTGGAGAACGCCGCCCGCGAAGCAATCGACTTTCTCACCTCGATCAATGGCGAAGGCGGTCTGATAGCGGTCGATTCGCACGGCAATGTAACGCTGCCCTTTAATTCCGAAGGGATGTATCGTGGATTCGTGTCGATCAGCGGCGAAACAGGGATCGATATCTTCTAAAAATTACCCGGATTTTTTTTCGTTCGCCATATCGCGATATTCATGGACAAAGCGGATGTCGTCCACCACTCTGTCACCGAGCGTTACGACCAATTCGCCCTTGCGGCCGTGTTTGATCGCGTGATGGATGGCGTCCCGCCCATCGGGAATGACGCGGACTTGAGGCGTGTTTTCGCTTTGTGTAATTCCCTCTTGCAGCAGTTTGTGGAGATCAGCGGGGTCACGTCCTCGAAGGTATTGTCCGGTACGAATGACGATACGGTCGAATGTATCGGCGGCGATCTTGCCAAATTCGCGGATGTCATCGTCGCGGCGGTCGCCGGTTCCGTTCAAAACGACGGTGCGATATTTGTTTGGTAATTTGCCTATGAAATTGCCCAAACCGCGTAATCCGGCGGGGTTGTGAGCATAATCGATCAATACCGTAACGTCGCCGATCTCGACAAAATTAAGGCGTCCCGGCGTTTGAGCAGTGCCGGCGGTAAAGGTAGTGAGGCCGACGCGAAGGTCTTCGAGCGAAACGCCGTGAACAAAGCACGCAAGCGTCGCGGCTAACACATTCTGTATCATAAATTCGGCGCGGCCACCATAGGTCAGCGGAATATTTGTCGCCTTTTCGATCCGCACCTTCCACTTGCCTTTGAGGATCGTCACAAAGCCGTTTTCATAGACGCACGAGATGCGGCCGCGTTCGGCCCGGCGGCGGATATTCGGGTGGTTTTCGTCCATCGAAAAACAGACGACCTTGCCGTCCGTTTTCTCTTTCATCGCGTAAACCAGCTTGTCCTCCGCGTTTAGCACCGCGAATCCTTTCTTCGAAACGGCACGCGGCACAACGGATTTTACGCGTGCCAGATCCTCGAGTGTATTCACATCTTTTAGACCCAAATGGTCGGCGGCAACATTCATTACGACGCCGATATCGCAGTAATCAAACCCGAGGCCGGAGCGAATAATACCACCACGGGCCGTTTCTAGCACGGCTACGTCCACCGTCGGATCTTTTAGCACCAACTGGGCCGAAACGGGACCGGTATTATCGCCCGCAACGATCTGCTGGTTACCGATATAAGTGCCGTCGGTCGTCGTAAAGCCAACCGTCCGGCCGCTGTTTTTGAGAATATGCGCGATCAGACGCGTCGTCGTCGTTTTGCCATTTGTACCTGTGATCGCAAAGATCGGGATACGTGCCGGTGTTCCCGGCGGAAAGAGCATGTCGATAACGTGCTCGGCGACATTGCGACCGATGCCCTCGCTTGGAGCCAGGTGCATTCTAAAGCCGGGGGCCGCGTTGACCTCAATAATGCCACCGCCATTTTCGCTGAGCGGCTCGCTGACGTTAGGAGCGATCACGTCAACACCCGCTACATCGAGGCCGATGATACGTGCGATACGCTCGAACAAAAACACGTTTTCCGGGTGAACTTCGTCCGTACAATCTATCGCCGTGCCGCCCGTCGAAATATTTGCGGTTGTCTTCAGATACAGAATTTCGTGCTTCGGTAAAATTGTGTCGAGATCGTATCCCACTTTGCGAATGCATCGCATCGTCTGTCCGTCGATGTCGATTTGCGTCAGCACCTTTTCGTGGCCGTAACCGCGGCGTGGATCGGCGTTCGTCTTATCGATCAATTTCTGAACGGTGCTTTTACCATCACCGACCACGTGGGCAGGAACACGCTCGGCAACCGCGATTAGCCGGTTATTGACGACCAAAGCACGAAAATCCGCTCCCGTAATCTGTTTCTCAACAATGATATAGCGTGAACGCGACGATTCTTTAGCTTTTTCAAAGGCGATCTTTGCATCCTCAAGCGAATTAATACCGACCGTCGCGCCTCGTCCATGATTGCCGTCTAACGGCTTTATAACGACCGGAAACCCGACACGCTCAAGTGTGTTTTCAAGCTCATCCTCTTCGCGAATGCGATAGCCTTTCGGGACCGGAACGCCCATATCGCCCAATAAAGTCTTGGTCGCGTGTTTATTAGCCGCTATATCGACTGCGATCATGTTTGTATTCGCTGTCGTAGTCGCCTGAATTCGCTTTTGATGCACGCCATACCCGAGCTGCACCAAAGATTGATCGTTAAGCCGGATAAACGGAATATCGCGACTATCCGCCTCCTCAACCAACGATCCGGTCGAGGGGCCAAAACGCACATTCTCGCGAATCTCACGCATTTCCTGGATATATTTGGCAATCTCCCGCTTAATCTCTTTGACCGACTTCCCTTCGGCCAGATCAAGAAAAAGCCTAAGGGCCGAACGCCCGGCGAATCGCCCTACTTCCTCTTCGAGGTAGCTATAAACGACATTATAGATACCCTTTTCGCCCGTCTCGCGCGTCCGTCCGTAACCGGTATCCATACCGGCGAGCGTTTGCAGCTCCAAAGCAAAATGCTCGACAACATGCCCTGCCCATGTACCTTCCTCAACCCGCCGCAGGAAACCGCCATCTTCCTGATAGCTACAGCCATGCGACTGGAGAGTAGGCAAAACCTCCTTCATCCGGTCGAAAAAGCCGTCAAGCTTATCCGTCGGCCTATCCTCATACTCGCCAATATCCAGGCGCATGATAATGAGCTTTTTCCAATAACCGCTCCAATAATTAGGGCCGCGAAGGGTTCGTATTTCTAAGATTTCCATAAGAGTGTTAACAACGGATTAACGCAAATTTACCCCGATTTTTTAAGAAAACTCTATTCTCATCGGTGTCAATCTGTGTAAATCCGTTGTTTCATTTCCTTTGTCTATTACCCCAAATCAGGCAGCAAAAACTCGTTCGTAGGCTGGATCGGATGCCGATCTAAATAATTGTAAATCAAACCATCACGTAATACATGAAGCTGCACGCCACAGATACTAAATGCTTCGTTATCAGCAACTTCGGCGATCTCATTAAATGTAATTTGTGAACCATCCACGATAGTGGTTGATCCCTGACCAAATACTTCAAGTATTCCCTTACCGTCTAAAACAATTGCTGTATTTTCATCGATACCGATGCCGAGATTATATGGGTTGAACGAAACCGCAGTGATCAAACGGCTGATACGTCCGCGTTCGGAAAAGTGCTGGTCAATGATGATGTTTTTAAGAAAGCCGAGACCGGGCGACAACCTTACGGCGTTCTTATGCGGATGCGAACTCGGCTCTCCGCGAACGATCATGGATGTACTCATTGCCGCCGCCCCGGCGCTTGTTCCCGCAAGCACTACATTCGTCTCACGCACCATTTTTCGAATCTTCTCGGCAAGCTTCGTCCCGCCGAGCATCGATACCAGCCTCATCTGGTCGCCGCCCGTCATAAAAACCCCCGTCACGCCATCTGTCAGCTTTTCGACATCGGCATTAACAATATCCTGCCGCGAGGTCGCCCGTAAAACACGCGGGTGAACGATGCCTAGATTTCTAAACGCCTGAGTATAAACATCTGCCGCAAACTCAGGAAAATCAGACGCGACAGGCACAATAAGCACCTCAGCCATGTCATCGCCGGCGAGCTGGAGAAACTTTTTTAGTATCCGCCGCTCGTTATATTTATCCTCGGCACCACCGATGACGAGTAGATGTCCGCCGATGATCTCGCGATCTTGCGATTCACTCATTATTTATTTACTAACTGCTAAATGCAGAAAACTTTACTTAAATTTATTGTAAAGCGGGGGATTGGTCAAGAAACAATAGCGAAACCCAATGATCTGAATATTTTTCGTGGTAAAATGTTTGTGAGGTATGGGCTATGCAGACCGACGTGACTCAAGATATTTTAGCGGTTGTCAAGATATTGCCTGAAGATAAGCAACGGCAGATATTGCAGCAGGCGGAGGCGTTGGCAATGGAAGCGAGCAAGCCAACAATTTGGGACAGAATAAGAGAACGGTCTGCGCGAATTCCCGATAAGGTCTGGGAACAAATGCCGGCCGACGGTTCGGAACAACACGACCACTATCTTTACGGAGTTCCAAAAAAATGAGCTCCGTTTTTGTTGATACTCAGTATTTCGTTGCTTCGTTTCAGGAAACCGACCAATGGCATGAACGGGCAGAGCAGGTTGAGTTTGCGATGGCTGGAAACAGCCTTGTCACAACTGACGCGATTCTTTGCGAAGTGTTGAATTATTTCTCCGGTTATGGTGAACAAACTCGGCAGGAAATTGGC
Organism: Chloracidobacterium sp.; assembly: GCA_043739565.1. Taxonomy (GTDB): domain Bacteria; phylum Acidobacteriota; class Blastocatellia; order Pyrinomonadales; family Pyrinomonadaceae; genus OLB17. Next base: position 26,501 of record JAYUDV010000043.1, on the reverse strand, counting down.
GGAGTCATCCTTGAAGTTCTGGCCGAAGACGGTTTCTTAGTTATCGAACAAACACGAGCGACCTTTTTGGATGGCCTGAAGCTCTACGAATCCCGACTCGACAAAGGCTACAGTCTGACAGATTGCATCTCAATGAACGTCTGCCGCGAACTCGGAATTGAGGAAATTCTCACTCACGATGGCCATTTCGAGCAAGAAGGGTTTCGAATTCTGATATGAATATGCCATAAGAATCGATCATTTCAGAACCATCACAAGTTAATAGTAAATTTCCAGATTTGATCTGAGACGATCAAACCAAGTCTCGTTATGACGTATGACTATGACCTGATTGGAATGCTCATGCCGTGCTTCCCACTTAGAAAGTTTTGAGATTGTTTGCCAGTCATCTGTCAAAACATAGGTGGCGTTTCCGTAAATGGGACACTCCAAAACGACTCTTTTGGTTCGATAAAAACAATATGCGATATATCCTTCAAAACCATCCTCACCAACATAGCGACGGCTCGGTCTTAATTGTTCGATTCGCTTCAATCGCGATACATCGAAAATTTTGCCGGTCCATCTGATTTTCTTCTCTAATTTTCTAAAGTGGGCAACCAAAATCCCTGTCGCGTTATCGCTTGGTGGCAAAAGCATCCAAGGAAGCTTTTCAATAGGCGGCAAAGACGTGCTTGTTAAGGATGTTTCGATCTTATCTATGATTTCCGCCTTCAATTCTCGCAGGGAAGTAATCGAGTCACTAATTTCGCTTATGATCTTGTTAGCCGTCGTTTGGACTTCTTCTTCTGTCGTTAACTGCTTTTGAACGATTTTTAGCTTCTTGTAAAGGAATTGTGTTGCCTTGCTCTTTCTCAAACCATTGCTCAGCTCTTTCCAATTTGAGATGTCTTGCCCTTCGACCAAATTAATTGCTTTTACCAGCGCAAGAATATCAGCGTCTTTGAAACTCAAGTTAGGTGAAACGTCAAAGGCTCGGCAAAGGACACTGTTTATCGAATGTACTTTTTGCCGAAAGGAAACTTCATCGAGCTTCTTAGAAAAGCTCTCCATTTCCACTTTGGGGAGGAGAGTCTTCATGTTAGGGACGCGGTTTTCTATTTGCTCAGTTCGCAGGAGTTCACGCAATGTTGAAGTCTTTCGAACACGAAAGCAGAATTCGCCCAAAGTTAGATTTTCGTTATTGAGCTTATTGAATACCCCTAATAGCTTACGTTGGGTCAATTTACCCAATATACTTTGCTCAGAGGTGCGAATGCGTTTCCCAATACTGCCGTCGATTCCTTTCTCCACGGCGACCAATATGCGAGCGGAAACCTCCGGCTTCTGCGTTGTGCCTGTTTTTTTTGAGGGCCTTAACAATTTTATAGGGCTGAGAACGGTTTTTGCCCACGGTTCCTCACTCTTATGCGCCTTTACAATGGCGATTACTTTGGCATTTTTCGGTTCGGAATAAGGTAGTAGTTTTTCCCTAATCAGCTTTTGCTTCAAAATATCAATTAACGCATCATACGTCGTCTGTCGTCGTGGAATCCCGTCGTCATCCTGCTTTCCAAGTGTGTTCAGGCAAAATCGAATATGTTGCTCTAGCTGATGGGTACTCATCGCTTCGCATTTTTCTATAAGGCCTTTCTCGGTCGAGACAGTTTCCATAACACTAACTTCTCACATTATTCATAAACAGAGAACGCATTAAAAAAAGATTCCGATTCACTAGCCCCGTTCATATGTCGCAATTTCCTTTGCCCCGCCGTGAATCTCCTGAAGGCTCCTCACCGTCACAAGCTTCTCCGACATTTTGGTTCCGATAGCCTCAACCAAAGCCTCGGCACCGGTCATTGTCGTGACACATGGGGTATTAAATTGCAGGGCGGCCTTGCGGATGGCTTGTTCGTCGTAGAATGACGCTTTGCCGAGCGGCGTGTTGATGATGAGCCGCACCTCACCCTGACGAATGAGGTCGGCGATGTTGGGACGGCCTTCGTTGACCTTAAAAACGGTCTCGCAATCTAAACCGACCTCGCGAAGCCGGTTTGCCGTGCCAAAAGTCGCTATAAGTTCAAAGCCCAGCTTATCCAAACGGCGTGCAAGCAAAACGGCTTGTCCTTTGTCCGCACTATTTACCGAGATAAACGCTTTACCCGCTAGAGGCAGTTTCAATCCGGCGCCTTCCATCGCTTTGCCGTAAGCCTCGCCAAATGTCGCACCGACGCCCATCACTTCGCCGGTCGAGTGCATTTCGGGGCCGAGTATCGGGTCAACGCCGGCGAATTTCTTGAACGGGAAAACAGGTGATTTCACAAAGATCTTTGGCACGGGCAAGACATCAGGCAGTTTGAAATCCGCAAGAGTTTTCTCACCAGCCATGACCAAAGACGCGATCTTTGCGATTGGCACGCCGGTCGCCTTCGCGACAAACGGAACTGTCCGCGACGCACGCGGGTTGACCTCAAGAACATAAACTCGGTCGTCCTGAATGGCGAATTGGATATTCATCAGGCCCTTGACCTTCAATGCGTTTGCCAAAAGACGCGTGTAATGCTGGATAGTTTCAAGATGCTCAGGGGCTATCTTTTGCGCGGGCAGCACGCTTGACGAATCGCCGGAGTGTATCCCGGCTTCCTCGATATGCTCCTGAATACCGGCTATCACTACAGCAGTCTCATCAGCGAGAGCATCGACGTCGATCTCAGAGGCGCGTTCGAGGAATTTGTCTATCAGGATCGGTTTTTCGGGCGAAGCATCTGTCGCGATGCGCATATATTCGTCCAAAGATTGATCGTCGTAGACGATCGCCATTGCTCGCCCGCCAAGCACAAAACTCGGCCGCACGACAATCGGATAACCTATTTTATTTGCAACGATTTTGGCTTCATCGGCTGAAGTAACACTCGAATTTTCCGGGCAAGGGATTTTCAACTCGGCGAGCAACGCCCCAAAGCGTTTTCTGTTCTCCGCGAGATCTATCGAATCGGGCGACGTGCCGATGATCGGCACACCTGCGGCATGCAGTCTGTCCGCAAGATTAAGCGGTGTCTGCCCGCCAAATTGGACGATCACACCTTCCGGTTTCTCGACATCGACGATGTTCATTACATCTTCGAAAGTGAGCGGCTCAAAATACAAGCGGTCAGATGTGTCGTAATCCGTCGAAACCGTCTCCGGATTGCAGTTGACCATGATCGTCTCAAAGTCCGCGTCGCGCAAAGCGAAACTCGCATGGCAGCAGCAATAATCGAATTCAATTCCCTGACCGATCCGGTTCGGACCGGAGCCGAGAATCATGATCTTTCGACGCGATGTCGGTTCGGCTTCACATTCTTCCTCGTAGGTCGAGTAGAGATACGGCGTGGAGGATTCAAACTCCGCGCCGCAAGTGTCAACACGTTTGTAGACTGGCTTTATTCCTTGTGATTGCCTATGTTTACGAACATCAAGTTCAGGCGAATCCGTAAGGAATGAAAGCCGTCGGTCGGATAGGCCAAACTCCTTCGAGCGCTGCATTAACTCGCTCGGAACATCGTCAAGTTTCCTTGAATCAAACGCCTTCTGCAAGGTCATGACTTGCTGCAGCTGATCGAGAAACCACGGATCGATCTTTGTGAGCCGGTGGATCTCTTCGATCGAATACCCGATTTGCAGAGCATATGTAATATAGGAGAAACGCTGAGAATTTGGCCGAGCCAGCTTGCGCTGCAACTCGGCATCCGGAACATCTTTTAGACGCAGTGGTTTAACAGCCTCAAGTGAACGTAATCCCTTAAACAGCGATTCTTTGAAGGTACGGCCGATCGCCATCACTTCGCCGACCGATTTCATCTGTGTTCCGAGCACATCTTCGGCACCGGGAAATTTCTCGAAGGCCCATTTCGGTATCTTCGTAACGACGTAGTCAATTGTCGGTTCAAACGACGCCGGAGTCTTTTTCGTAATATCGTTTGGTATCTCGTCGAGCGTGTATCCAACCGCGAGTTTGGCGGCGATCTTTGCAATCGGAAAACCGGTTGCTTTGGACGCAAGGGCTGACGAACGCGACACTCGTGGATTCATCTCTATTATCCGCACGTCGCCGTTCTCCGGATTTACCGCAAATTGTATGTTCGAACCGCCTGTTTCGACGCCGACCTTTCGGATGCACGCTTTCGACATGTCGCGGAGATTCTGATATTCAACATCGGTCAGCGTTTGTGCCGGAGCGACGGTGATCGAATCGCCGGTATGCACGCCCATCGGATCGAAATTTTCGATTGAGCAGATAATGACGACGTTGTCGTTGAGGTCTCGCATGACCTCGAGCTCGTATTCCTTCCAACCGAGGATCGATTCCTCGACCAAAATCTGCGAATTTGGCGATGCGGCGAGACCGCCGCGAGCGATCTCCTCAAATTCCTCGGGGTTGTACGCCGTGCCGCCGCCGGTGCCGCCGAGCGTAAAACTGGGCCGGACGATCGCCGGATAGCCAGTCTGCTCGACTATCACCGCCGCCTCTTCCCATGTGTGTGCAAATCCCCCGCGCGGACTCGGAATGCCGATCTCGTCCATTGCCTTCTTAAAAAGCTCGCGATCCTCGCCCACCCTGATCGCGTTGATGTTCGCACCAATCATCTGGACGCCGAATTTGTCCAAAATTCCGTGTTCGTAAAGCTCAACGGAAAGATTTAGTCCGGTTTGTCCGCCAACAGTTGGCAGTAAGGCGTCAGGGCGTTCCTTTTCGATGATCGCGGTCAGCGTTTCGAGCGTGAGCGGCTCGATATACGTTTTATCAGCAATCTCCGGGTCGGTCATGATCGTCGCCGGATTGGAATTGACCAGCACGACTTCATAGCCCTCCTGCTTGAGAGCACGGCACGCCTGCGTCCCCGAATAATCGAATTCGCAGGCCTGCCCGATGACAATTGGACCGGAACCAATAATGAGTATTTTGTGTATATCGTTACGTCTAGGCATGGGCGGTGTGTTTAAACTCTTGATTATACAAAAAAAGCGCGGTCTAACTAACCGCACTTTCCCAATATTTAAGTTACTCAGGCCTAAAACGGGAATCTCGGTATCCTAGGTATCTTTTGCACGATTTTTTGCTTTGCCGCGTCGACGACGCGTCCGGCGATGACATTATCCAATTTCGCAGCCAACGCCGGATCGATCTTTGCTAGACGGTCGTGGATCTTTTTCGCCTCTTTTTTGTTGCCGCTGGCGAAATATGACTCGCCGAGGTTGTACAGCCCGAATGAATTCCTGCCGTCGAGATCGACGACGCGTTTGAAAGTCGCGACGGCATTTACAAGATCATTGAGTCCGCGAAATCCCAGCCCAAGCTGATTGATCGCGATGACCCAATTGGGATGCAGGCTGGCCGCCACATTCAGGACTTTTACCGCGTCCTGAAATTCGCCCAAGGCATTGTGTGTCGAGCCAAGGTTCAGATAAGCGGCGTCAAGTTTTGGATCTTGCTCAACCGCCTTTTGCAGATAAGTTTTGCCTAAGTCGTAATTGGTTTTCGCCGCGGCGTCGTTTTTGGCGGTGGTCTGCGTGTATCCAGCGTTATAATAGGCCCAACCGAGATTTGAATTGTCGATAGCGGCGGGACTCAATTCTCGTGCTGCATCAAGACGGGCAATGGCTTTCTCCCAATCACTTACTTTGCCAAGGCAATAGCCCCATTCGCTAAAAAGATCAGGGGTTTTTATCGTCGCCGATGCGATCTTGTATTCGCCGTTGGCGTCGGCAAATCGCTCGAGCTGGCGGTACGTGCTCGCCAAGTTGGCGTGGGCCTGACCGTTGTCCTTATCATATTGTATCGTCTGCTGATACGCGGTCGCGGCTTGTGTGTAGTCGCCCTTATTGTAATATGCGACGCCGAGATCGAAAGACGCGGCTGAATTCGAAGGTTCGATCTCCAACGTCTTTTGGTATGCCGCGATCGCTTTGTCCGGCTGGCTTAGCCGGTCTAGCATCTGGCCGCGGTAATACTGGGCTGGCGCAAAATGGGTATCAAGCTCGAGCGTATGGTCAAAAGCAGCGAGAGCCTCGGTGTTTTGATTTTGCTTGAATAGCAAGACCCCGTGCATATAACGTGTCTCAACGGTATCGAGGCCAGCCGCGTCAGACTTTTTCAAGCACTCCTGCGCCTTGGCAATCTCGCCCTTGTCCAGATAATTGAGGCCAAGCCGTGGATAGAGCATCGTAAAATCAGGATTTATCGCGACCGCCTTTTCATAGTTGATCGCGGCCTTATCCGGTCGACCTTTCGCGTCATGTATCGCTCCGAGCTTTGCATACGCGACGTCATTTTGCTTGTCGAATTTTATCGCCTCTTCAAAAATGGCGATCGCCGCTTCGTTATTTGCGTCGCCCGCAACATCGATGCCTTTCGCCGTCAGCGCATTGCTTAGGCCCTCGGACGCCCGCGTGTTCTTAGGATTTTGAACCAGAGCGGCCTGATAATTTGTGATCGCTGTGTCCGTCTGATCATTATCGAGAAAGCCATCAGCTTTTGCCGTCAGGGTATTTGATAAGGCGATCTTGCGGTTTGCCGCTGCGATCGCCGCCTTTTTCCTTGCCGCGACTGCAGCAGCCCGGCGCTTTTTTGCCGCAGCGGCGATTTGGCCGGACGTGCGGGCGTTTCCGGTGCTTCCTGTGCCCTGGCCAATATTGACATGGCCGCCGGCAAATTTCGCCTGTGCCTTCTTTCGCGATTCGCGAAAGACAAATATACTCGAGCCACCGCCGACATCGTCATTCGCGACCAGATCCTGTGCAGTTACATTTTGTTCAGATGGCAGAAGTGAAACAAATATTGAGATCGAAAGCAGAAGAGCTAAATGTGATTTAATTTGACGCATATTTACCCTCGAAGCCTTACCATTATACAATATTCGGCTGAATCATGTAGACGGATTCGAGCGCCGCTAAAATCCCACAAAGACCGGCTCGGGCTGGAGAAATACTCCGAATTTGGTCTCGACGGCCTCCTGTAGCTCCGTCTTTAGCGACATTATCTCGGTCGCGGACGCTCCGCCGCGATTAACAAGAGCAAGCGTATGGTTCGTCGAAATGCCGGCGTTGCCTAGAGCAAAACCCTTTTGGAACCCGGATTTCTCGATCAGCCATGCGGCGGGAATTTTCGCGGATTCGCCAAATTCGAAAAATGGTATATTTTCGTATTTCGTTTGTAGTTCAGCAAGTTGATCCATGGTTACAATCGGATTCTTAAAAAAAGATCCGGCGCTCTGCGAATTCGGGTCCTTCGGATCGATCACCATCGATTTGGACCGGCGTATCTGGAGAACAGCGTCGCGCACCTCTTGTAGATCCGGCTCTCGGCCGCCAAAATATTCAATCAGGTCTTTATAGGCCAACTTTGGCTCACCATTCTGCCGCAACTCAAATGTGACGTCACATACAATATATCGGCCGTTATCAGTCGAATTGAACCTACTTTTTCGATATGAAAATCCGCATTCGGCGTTGGTAAGCGTCACTTGCTTCAGTAGATCTCGATCGATGCATCGGACGGCAACTATTGTTTCCGATACTTCCTGGCCATAGGCTCCGACATTCTGGACGGGCGTTCCGCCAACCGAACCCGGAATACCGCTCAGGCATTCTACGCCGGCGAGGTCATTTTGAACACAAAACGCAACAAAATCATCCCAGTTTTCACCCGCACCCACCGTGATTCTTCTCGAAGTTTGATTTTCAGATTCGGCCCCTTCAAGCTGTTTCGCCTCAGCATTCGAAAGGCGAAGCTCGGATCTATCTATCGCTATATGAATGACAAGACCGTCAAAACCTGCATCGGCTATTAGCACATTACTGCCGCCGCCAAGGATAAAAACAAAGAGTCCTCGCTCACGCGCAAATTGCAATGCGTCTATCAATTCGGTTTCGTTTGTCGAACGAAAAAAATATCGAGCGTCGCCCCCAATTTTTAGCGTCGTGTATTGAGCGAGGCTAACGTTTTGCTGAATTTTAATATGTTGATTCACTAAAAATTCCAAAAATCGATCCGCTTAAATTAATAAGCGGATCGTCAAAAAAAGCAAGGCAAGGTTGGATATCGAGATCAGAGCCTTAGTATTTTCAATCTCGATTCGAGATTTGCCGCGGCTCCCGGATCCAACGGCCGAAGCCGTTCAACTACCTTTCTTACTTCCTTACCGTTCTTCCGTCCGATCAGGGTTTCCCCGAGGGCCATCAGATAAGCCGCATTGCCCGGTTCACCGTCCACCGCCTCACGTAGCCATTTTTCCGCGCTCGCCAGATCGTTTTCTTTGAAATAAGCTGCTCCGAGTTGATATTTCGTATAAACGATCTCGGGGTGTTTATCATGGATCTTTTTCAATATATCGATTGCGCCGCGGCGGTCTCCGAGATCGATCAGAACTGAGGCCAGGTTTTGAGACGCATAGTCAGCCGCAGGTGGGCCGCCTGCTATGGCCTTTTCCAGGGCGGTTTTAGCCATTTCAAGCTTGGGACGCGCCGCCGTCATATCCTTATTTTCCGCGTCGGTGTGTCCGAATCGGAAGTAGGCGGCGCCGAGATTTACATAGTCGATTGCGTTGTTTGAAATATCAACTGATTTTTGAAAAGCTTTTATCGCTCCGGGCCAGTTGCAAATCACATTTCGCGCGGTGTTGACATCGCATTGCTGGCTAATTGCCACGCCGGCCTTACTGTATAGTTCAGACAAGGTATCCTTGTTGTAATCTTTTACCTTTGTCAGGAAAAGTGCGGCGAGGTTGAATTTGGCTTCCGCATCTTCGAATTTCCCCGTCCGGCGGTAGGCCTCACCGAGACCTGCCAGCGCCTCCCACGAATTGTTTTTCAATTTAGCGGCGTTAGTGTAAGCGGTGACCGCTTCCGGATAATTACCTGATGCGGAATATGCGTCGCCGAGTCCAACCCACGCGTCGAAGTACGTTGGTTTCAGGCTCGTCGCCTTTTGATATTCGGGTATAGCCTCCGTTTGGCGTTTTAATTTGGACAAAACCTCACCGGTATTGTGATATATCTCGGCATTTGCCGGGTCGAGAGTCTTTGCCTTTTGAAAAGCAGCAAGTGCTTCGTCGTTTTTATTTTGCGATGCCCGGATCAATCCCAAAAAGAACTGGGTCTCAGAGTTATTTGAGGAATTCGCTAAGGCTTTCGTCAGCAGATCGTCCGCCTTCGCGATCTCACCGGTCTGGTAATAGAGGATGCCAAGCGGAATATAAATTTCCGTCAGGTTTTTGTTGTTTTTAAGAGATTCTTCGTAGCTGGTGATCGCTTCGCTTTGTTGTCCCAGACCTGCATATACGTCGCCCAGGCCGAAATAAGCGGCTGAGTTTTTAGGATTATATTTGATAGCCTCCAGAAACATTCCTTTGGCGGTCGCGGCCTGGTCTTTTACCAGCAGGTCGTTTCCTTTCAGCCCGAGAGCTTCACTGTAACCCGCCCTTGCACTCTCGTTTGTGCTATCGAGCTTTATCGCATCGAGAAACGAATCGAATGACTGCTCAAACTCGCCTTTGGCCAAATAATATTCGCCAATGCCGGCAAAGCGTTTGGACGCCTCGGGCCCAGACAAAGTAGCGGGCGGTTTTTTGCCGGGGTCGACGGTCTTTGCACGGTTTGTCTGTGGGGCGACCTTTGCCAGAGTCTCGTACTGTTTCCGGATCTTAGCGACGCTTTCGACGCGCTGTGCTTTCGAGCGAGCCGGTTTGGATACCGACGCCACACGCCGGATTGAGCTTCGCGACGCACTTCGAAATACGAAGACGCTTGAGCCGCCCGACAAACTGCTGACAGCGATCAGGTCTTGAGCCGCAGCGGGTATGCTGGTGAGCCAAAACGCCGCTATCAAGATGGCGGTCATCCCGCCTCTAAAATGCCACAATTTATTGAACATTGATCTATTTCCTTTCTCCCGTTTTGACAAAATCATTATCAGGGAACCGCCAGACTGTCATTTGATGCACTAACTTTATCATATCGTTGACCCTATTCTTGCCCTTTTTCGGCGCGTAATATAGATTAAATGATTACCAACAACTCGGGAGTTTCGGGTTCGAAGTTCAAAATTGCGCTTTCGAACGCCGCACCAACTTTGAACCGGGAACTTTGAACTTTGAACTTCAAGAAAGGAGATCTTGCCGACCATGAAAGCATTTGCAACTGAGGACATCCGAAATCTGGCTGTAATTGGACACGGCGACGCGGGTAAAACCCAACTCGTCAGTTCCCTGCTCTACGTCGCCGGAACAACACCACGCTGGGGAAAGGTCGACGAAGGTACGACAATCACCGATTACGAAGAAGATTCGATAGAACGAAAGATCTCGCTCAACAACAATTTCGCCCACCTCGAATACAAAGATACAAAGATAAATCTGATCGACACACCGGGTTACGCCGCGTTTGTATCTCATGCAAGGCCCGCCTTGCGCGTCGCCGATTGTGCTCTCGTCGTCGTTGACGCAGTTCACGGAATTGAGGTGCAGACCGAAAAAACGTGGCAGTACGCAAACGAATTCATGCTGCCGCGATTTATGGTCGTCAATAAGGTCGAAAAAGAACACGCAGATTTTGCACACGCGATAGAGACTGCCGCGTCCAGCTTTGCCCGGTCGATCGTGCCGTTTACGCTGCCAATTGGAAACGAAGTGAATTTTCGTGGCGTGGTCGATGTCGTTCATCAAAAAGCCTACGAATTTGACGCTGAAGGCAAGGCGAAAGGTATAGCAATACCAAGTGAGATGGTGCCTTTATTCGACGCGACTCGCGAACGCCTGATCGAGCTCGTTGCCGAATCGGACGACGAATTGATGGAGAAATATTTTGAGAAAGGCACGCTTCCCGAAGAAGACATTGTTCCCAACTTGGCGCGTGCCATTGCAAACAGCAAGCTCTGTCCGGTCTACGCCGTGTCATCGACAAATCTCATCGGCCTGCAGATATTGCTTGACCACATCGTCGAATTTGCACCAAATCCGGCCACCCACGAAATGGAATATGGTTTTACTGACAACGACATGACTGGCGACCGGATCAATCGCAAATACTCCAATGACGAGCCGTTTTCCGCATACGTTTTCCGCACGATCGCCGATCCTTTTGCCGGCCGCATCAACGTCATGAAGGTCGTCAGCGGCAGCGTCGCAACGGATGCCAACGTATTTAATTCGACCCGCGATGCGCCCGAACGCCTCGGGGCACTGCACGTGATATCGGGCAAAACGCTCGATAAGGTTGCGCAAGCCTCGACGGGCGACATAATTGCCGTCGTCAAATTAAAAGATACACAGACCGGCGACACTCTAAGCGACAAAGCTAAGCCGATCGTTTATCCAAAGGTCGAGTATCCTGAGGCGGCGATTGCGTTTGCCATCGAGCCGAAATCACGTGCCGACGAGGATAAGATCTCGGCCGCTCTGCACAAAATTTTGGAAGAAGATCCGTCGCTTCATTTTGACCGCGATCCGCAGACAAAGGAATTTATCCTTTCCGGATCGGGCCAGCTTCATATCGAAACTGTCGTCAAAAAGCTCGAGCAACGCTATCACGTCGAGGTCACGCTTCATCCGCCAAAGGTGCCGTACAAGGAAACGATCACACAGCAGGTCGAGGTTCAGGGTCGCCACAAAAAACAATCCGGCGGTCGCGGCCAATTTGGCGATTGTAAATGTATTTTTGAGCCGCTTTCGCCCGGCGGTGGTTTCGAATGGGTCGACAAGATCTTTGGCGGTTCGGTGCCGCAAAATTTCCGCCCGGCGATCGAAAAAGGCATTATCGAGGCCGCCGCTGGCGGCGCCGTAGCCGGTTATCCGCTTGTCGATTTTAAGGTAACGCTAATCGACGGCAGCTATCACGCGGTCGATTCCGACGAGCACTCATTCCGAGCCGCCGGCCGCAAGGCATTTCGTGCCGCAATGGAAAAGGCAAAGCCGACCTTGCTCGAACCGATAATGGACGTCGAAGTGTTTACGCCGATGGAAGTTTCGGGCGACATTATGGGCGACCTCAACAGTCGTCGCGGCCGCGTCTCTGGCATGGACATGCGCGGGCGTCAGCAGGTGATAAAAGCGAAAGTGCCGCTCTCGGAAATGCTCGATTATCAATCGAAACTCAATTCCGTCACACAGGCACGCGGCTCGTATCACATGCAGTTTTCGCACTACGACCCGCTACCGGGAAATCTGCTCAAAAAAGTAGTTGACGAAGCCGTCGCATCGGGCCGCGTGAGAGCACATGAGGACGATGATTAACTAACTCGAAAAGCAGATCAAGGAGAAAATTATGAGGGCTTCGGTCAGAATCATCCTGTTAATTGGTCTACTAGCTGGATTTGCGTGTGTCGAATTTCTTTCGTCGGCACAGCAGCTATCGCCCGGAAAGGGGAGTTCTTCTTCGAATGAAGATCTGCCTTTGTTCCTAAATGGCCAGCCTATCGGATCTATGTCCAACACCCAAAAGCTGGAGACCCAGTTCCGGTTGCTCACGGCAAAACTGCCGAGTGCCAACATGCCAGACGGATCGATTCCGAATATAGGCCGTGAGATACTGATACCGGACGACCGCCTTTCCATGGCAAGCGTTGGACAGCTTTGGACAAAGATCAGCGAGTATTTCGATTTTCCTGGTGAGAGATTCGGAGTCGTTGCCGGGCCGCCTTGTGATGCCGACAGCCGCAGTTTGGCCGCAGGCCCCACTTTTATCCTCTCCAATTCGCCATTGACGATGGCCGATATGGATAAAGTGAAAGGCTCAGAAAACTGTTTGCTTAGCACTCAGGTGTGGCCTCCGGACCCTAATAATACAAATCAAACGAGGTTCGTTAAGGCCTTTAGGACGGCCGTTTCAAGCCTGGAGATCAGCGATACGGGGGCTTATCAGTTAAATGAACAAGTAAAGGACCCAAAACTACGGGTTTCGCCTGTCGCAAACCTCGGCAGCCCCGCGTTTCGTCGAAATTTAGAGCTTGCTCAAGTGACGCACCGGCCTATTGATCCATCGTCACTGGAAAAGGAGATCGATGCGTGGATCAAACGCCGGATCGCGGAAGGACCAACATACGACGACCCCAGCGAAGCGAATAAAGCGGTGGAACTCCCTGTAGTGGTATCAAGTCGGACCTCATACGGATCTCTTGCCCAGGTCCTAAAGTTCCTGGGCAAAAAAAATGTCAAGCTGACGATAGTTATTAATAACGATTCACCAAGCGGTCCGGTAAGACAGAAATAAAGATTAGTGAGTCTCCGAACTGATCGGGTGAAGGGGATTATTTTCGGAGAGAATTCCATTCTCCTAATGCCGATTGGTGTCTTTTCGCATCATTTCCGACATTCGTCTGCTACCATACAAAACCCTGTCGAAGTTAACTGCGTATAACAAAAATTGATGAACGGAATAGCAAAATGCGCTCTCCCGTTGCATAATGTCGTTTCACGAAACCGCGAATTAAATAGACAGGAGATTTACTATGATCATGTTTAGACGTGCATTAATTTTTACCATTGTAATTTTGTCCCTCGCCGCAATGGCCTCGGCCCAGCGCCTCCAGGTACCTCAGGTGAGCCAAAAGGCCAGCGTCATGCAACGTATCGGCCTGAGCGACATCAGCGTTACTTACAGCCGACCGGCCGTGAAAGGCCGCAAGGTTTATGGCGACTGGCCCGTCGCGGCTCCCGGCGAAGCAACGCTCGATAATCAAAACGTCCGGCCAAAGGACGCACCGCTTGTTCCCTGGGGACATGTATGGCGCGCAGGGGCCAACGAGGCTACCATTTTTGCCACCAATGACGATGTCCTGATCAATGGCCAGCCGCTGGCGGCCGGCCGGTACGAATTGGCTGCGATCCCGTCAAAGGATGGCGACTGGACGATAATATTTAACAAGGATGCAGACCAGTGGGGAGCATTTAGCTACGACGCTGGCAAGGACGTGCTTCGCGTTAAGACCACGCCCAAATGGGTAGCCGACAGCCAGGAATTGCTCACCTATTCTATCGATACGGTAACCGAAGATTCGGCAACGGTAAATATCCGTTGGGAAAAGGCTCTCGTGCCGTTTACGGTCCAGGTCAAGGACGCGCCCGCTAAGGCCATCGCTCGTCTGCGCGACGTTGTCGCGGCCGCAAAGCCGGACGACTGGCAGACGCCAATGAACGCCGCTGGTTACGCCAGGGCAAATAAGGATATGGAAACCGCGTCCAAATGGATCGACCAGGCTCTCAAAGCTATCGAAGTCAATATCGCGGCAAAGCCAAATTTCGCAAACAACTCACGCAAAGCGTCGATCCTGTTCGCCGCCGGACGCAAGCCGGAAGGCATCGCGGCCGGTGAAAAAGCAGTCGCCATCGGCAAGGCCGACTCAACCGTCAAACCTGCCGATATCGCCGCCCTCGAAAAACGCATCGCCGACGCAAAAGCCGCAAAGCCGTAGTTTTAGGATTGAGATAGTTTGGCCGCGAATTCACGAATTTCAGTAACTGTTTTCATTCGTGCATTCGTGGCTATTTCTTGCTTTTCTTCGCCAAAGTAATGTTATACGACCGCCGAATCATATCTTCGAGAGCTTCTTGAGTGACCAGTTCAAGGCTGACGAGCACGTATTCGTAATTCAGATAGTGGTCCGTGATGTAGTAAACGTCAGGATCGGCCGCCATCAGCTCTTCGCGTTCCTCAAACGTCGTTTTCAAAACGACCGCATTGATATCCTCACGAAGCCTGACAAACATCGTCTTCCCAACCTTCAAAGCCGGTGCTCCGTATGAACGACCGTCCTCAACATTCGGCAACGCACGGGCGATCTGGCGGACGGTTTCGTAATTAATAGACATCGGATCTACTCGTCCCACGGATTAAAGACGCTAACATCCGAATCGCGAAAATTCCTTTCGTTGCGAGTTACAAGGATCATATTATGCTGCAAGGCGGTTGCCTCGATCAACGAATCGAACGATGGCCGGATCAAGCCTTTGCTCTGAAATCCAGCCAACATTTTCGCCCAAGTCGTGATCAGCGTTTCGTCAATCTGGATAATTCGTCCTCTAAAAGTCGACAGCAGATCGTCAAAAAACCACGTTTCGAGCTTCAGTCGTCGCTTTCCGGCCGGTAATTGATAAATACCTTTTTGAATTTCGCCCCAGGTTATTACGCTCAAATAAAGGGTCGATTCGGGCTGATGCTCAAACCAATCCAGAACGTTTTGATTTGGCTTTACGGAAACCATCTCGGAAATGGCACAAGTATCGAGCAAATAAGCCATTCTTACTCTCCAAGATCAATATCACGCGGAAAATCCTCTTGCCGCGAAAAAACAAGATCAAGCCCGACCAGCGGACTATTCCTCAATACCTCGACCAGAGATTGCCGTTTGCCTCTCGCCCGTTTCCAGTCGTTGATAGAAACGACAACCGCCACCTCAGTGTCGTGCCGCTTAATTATCTGCGGATGGCCGCTCTCGGCAAGCCGGATAAGCTCACTTAGATTATCTTTTGCGTCTTTGACTGAGTATGTCATTGTAAGGATATTTCCTAAATAGCTTTATAGCCATAATATGGCGTTATTGCTATATTAATACAATTTTATCAAAGAATCAATGATTTTTCGGGGTGCATTCGATGCTGGATATCGGCATCGTGGTCGTCGTCGATGCTGGGCAATGCGAAGGCGATTTGGCGGACATTTTCGTCAATCAGAGAATTCATCGTTGGTTTGGAATCGGCCCTAAAATTGTCTGCTGGAATTCCTTTTCAATCAAAACTTCTCCGTCTGGTTGTTGAATTTGCACTTTGCCCTCATGAACGTTCTTGCCGTCGTACCTGACGCGATAGGTTTTTCCGTCGTACTTTATTTTCACGAAACTCCAGTCAGCCCCACCACCGCCTTGCATATATGCTAGATCATACCAACCTTTCGTTTTCGATTTTAGTTTGACAATCGGAGGCCACCCTTGATCGAGTTCCCAAATCTTTCGGTAGTTATTTTTGGTACTTGAAAATATGTAAATAGGGTATCCGCTTGTTCCGCCCCAGCCATCTCCGATTGCCCAAACAACCGTTTCATCTATCTTGTCGCCGTTCAGATCTACCTTTCGGCTCAAAAACTTCAAACCATCGATCATGTATTTGTCGGTTTCTCCCGAAGCCTTGACGACAGCCGAGCAAAGACGCTGTCGTTCATCATTTTCGGGTTTTTGGCAGTCGGTAAAAATCGACTTTGTAGTGATTGCTTGCTCATCCCCACCGTTCCATCGATCCCAAACTGCCTTCCCGATTTTCGCGATAACGGGTTCGCGGGGTTTCTCGTCAGCGGCCGAATCGGAGACAAAAACGGCGATGGCGATGTGTTTGCCGTTTGGTAAAATGATGATGCCGATATCGTTTGTTGCGGCTGTGATGCCGTTTTGGGTGCCGGAGGTGCCGGTTTTGTGGGCGACGGAGGTTCCGGCGGGTAGGAGGCCTTTCAGACGCTTTGCTCCCGGCGTCGAATCGGTCATAAATTTAAGTAAAAGCTCGCGATTTGCGGGCGAAACTCCATTTCCCTCTTGCAGATTACGCAGCAGAGTTATCGCCCCATTTGGCGTAGCAAAATTTGCGTATTGCGTTTGCCAATTTAGCGCCAATTCTTTTTCTGTATTGATAATGGCCATGTCGCGGACGCCGATGGCAGCGAGGTATGTTTGGACGGCATCAGGTCCGCCCGCGAGCCGCATCAGAACGTCGCTCGCCGTGCCATCGCTTTCGGAGACGGAAAATTGGATCAGCTCGCGAACCGTCAGCGTCGAGCCGTTTGGATTTTTATCGCGGATTGGCGAATGCTGGTTCAAGCCGACAAAATCGTCATTTGTAACGCCGATCTGCTCGTCGAGCGTGAACTTTTCGTCGTCGACCTCGTGCAAAACCGCCATCGCGATCGGCAGTTTGTAAACGCTCTGCATCGGAAAGTGCTGGTCGGCGTTGAGCGAAACAGAGTCGCCCGTTTCGAGCACGACCGCCACGACGCCGACCTTTCCTTTGACTTCCTCGGCGATCTTTGCGATTTGTTTTTCGAGTTCGGCGTCTGGTTTTAGTGCGAGTTTGACAAGCTCTTTGGCCGGTGTTGTCGTTTCCGGCGGTGGCGTAGGAAATCCGGCGGTCAATTTCTCAACCCGGTCGCAAGCAACCGAAAAAGCTATGACGAGCATCAATACGATCGTAGTCTTGTATTTCATAAA
The DNA here is from genome assembly GCA_043739565.1 of Chloracidobacterium sp. Classification (GTDB taxonomy): domain Bacteria; phylum Acidobacteriota; class Blastocatellia; order Pyrinomonadales; family Pyrinomonadaceae; genus OLB17. The sequence continues at coordinate 9,304 of JAYUDV010000043.1, read as the reverse complement.
ACTCGGTTAACGACCATCTTAATTTGCAAGCCCATTTGAGGCAAGGAAATTCGCTGGACGCGCCCCTCGGCAGTCTGCTAAAATCACGGCCATGAAAACATTATTTGCTCGCAGCGTCGCTTTTTTACTCGTCTTTCTTTTTGTATCCACACCCGTCTGGGCCACATGTGGCGGAGGCGGAGGCGGAGGCGGAGGCGGCACATCTGGCACCGGTTCGAATGGCGGTGCCGATCCGGTAGTCTATCACGTGCCTTGGAAACAGCCGTTGACCGAAAAAAGCACGGCGGCAACCGCCGGGATTGTCCTCTATTGGTTTCCTGCATCAATGGACGAGCTAAAAAAATCGAGCCTTCGCGAGTCGCGCGACCTGTCGCTCTATGCGGGGCAATGCGTCTCGATGTATCTGGCTGACGGACGGACGCCAAATGCCGAAAAACTCATCGGCGAATCAAAACTGCCTGTCGCCGTGCTCGCCACACCCGATGGCACGCCGATCAACAAGGCCGAAAATAAAGGCGGCAAGCTAGCTGTCGCGGATGTTGAGAAGTTGGTCGGCGGCGAGATCAAAACCCGTGAATCTGCACTCGACACAAGCCTAAAAGATGCAAAGGCAAAGTCTGCCGCCGGTGACAATGCGACAGCTATCAAGCTGTATCAATCGGTATTGAGCGCAAAATGTATGTTCCCGAAAAAGGCCAAGGAAGCCGCCGGAGCGTTGAAAAAGCTTGGCGTTGACAACATCGGCAGCGTCCCGGTCGCGCCGAATTTTGGTCCTAAAATCTCAGCCGCGATCGTGAGCACGATGAAACGCGGCCTCGTTGCCGAGAACGCCGCGAAATACGTCCTCGCCGACAAACTCTACACTCAGGCCCGCGATATGGACCCGGCTGACCCGACGCCGATCCGCTACCTCGCCGAGCTCCACCGCCACGACACCGGCGATTGGGAAAAGGCGAAGATGGAATTTCACCAGATCCTCGACATGCCGGCCGATCCGCTCTCTCGTGCGGTCGCGATGCATGGCCTCGGCAAGATCACAATCCACGAAGGCGAGTTCAAAAAGGGATTGCACCTGATGGAAGATTCGGTCGCGACCTATCCGCTGCCCCTCGCCTATCGCAACCTCGCCGTCTATTGGAATTCGGAAGGCGACTTGACGCAGGCCAATGCCTACACGCAAAAAGCTCTAGCGATGGACCCGAAAGACCCGTACAATATGGTCTTTGCCGCCGTATTCATGGCCGCGTCGGGACACAAGGAAGACGCTCTAAAGGTCGCTATGGCGAATATCAACCTGTTACCAGCGTCGTACAATCTGGCCGCGATCTTCGCCCAAAACGGCCAGCGTGACAAGGCTCTCGCGATGCTAAAACGACACTTTTACCAGTACGAGCGTTACCAAGAAGTCCGTACAAAAGAAATGATGGAAGCCCGCGTCGACGCCGTTTTTGCGTCTATCGTCAAAGACAAAGACTTCCTCGCCCTGACTAAATTCGCCGATGGCCGTCTGCCAATGGTCATGTCGCCAAAGCAGATGACCGACACGATGAATATGAAGAACTAAGCGACTAAGAGGCGGAAGGGAAACTCCCCTCCTTACTAAGGAGGGGTGGCCGCGTTTCGCGGACGGGGTGGTTCTCAACCGTTAGCTACAAATGGTTTGCAAATGATCAAAAAATATTAAATATCATTGAGCAACCGAATTTTTCTCAAAACACCATTTCACCAGCTCCGCGCCGAATTTTGTTTGAATATCCGACGGGACGTCGGGTTCTTTTAGCTCGTGAAAATCAAACTTCATGGAGCCAACAGGCTGGCCCGACGGATTTACCGTGACGAGCATATAGCCGTAAACATTTGTCTTCGCGATCGGCGAAACTTTTTCGGCGTCTTTTGGCAGTTTGTAGCGCACCGCACCGGCGGTTCCGACGATCCAGCCTGGCAGAACGCCGCCGTTTGCCTTCCAATAGTCGCTGGCAAAAATGTTGTCCATCAGGAAATGCGAATGGCTGGCGAGGACATAAACCAGCTTATGGGCCTGATTTTGCGATTTTAGTAATCGCTGGTAAACGAGTCGGCCGCTAAACACGCCGGTCGGATAGTCGCTCATGCTGTGGTCAAATGACCGGCTGTCAGGCAGCGCCTCGTGCATTCCAACTACTACCGTGGTGATACTCGGGTCGGCGTCCGCCCGGTCCATTACCCGGTTAAACCAAGACCTTTGAGCCGCGTCAAACTGGTCAGTGGTCGCATTATCCAAATAGATAAAATCCACGCCGCCCTGTTGCCAGTGAAAATACGCCCTTAGTTTGTGATCGTTCGGGTCGTCCTTTAGACGCTGATCACGCAAAACCGGCATATTCAGCCAATCGGCAAACTGGATCAGGTAATCGGTTCTCGTTTTTGGATACGCGGTCTCGTGATTTCCGATACCGAGAAAAAACGGCACCTTAAACCGGTCGATCTGGCTCACTATCATGTCTTGCCACGCGCCATTTTCATAGTCGTTGATCGTCGGCCGTTTTGCCCCCGCGCGGTTCATGATGTCCTCGTCAAAATCATAAACCGCCCGCAGATCGCCCAAATGCCAGTAAAACTCGGCATTAGTTTTCGTTATATCCTGAGCGATCGCCGGCATGACGATGTCACCGCAATTGCGTGAATCGCCCGAAAATACAAACTGCCAGACTTTTGCCTTCGTCAAATTAGTCTGAGCGACGGCCGAAAACGAGATACAAACAAATAAACCAATAATAATGGGTAGGTTTTTAATGATCATTTTGTAAAGATGATGTCACTTTTCAATATAGCTTCCCTTTGCGAAAACCCGGAGGTTAGGCTCGCTAATTCTAATCTTTATCCTATGTCTTTCACTCGGTTTTTCCGCATCCTTTAATCGAAATGTAACATGATATCGATTCCTCATCTCGGTAGAAATACCGTCCAAAAGGTGTGCTCTATCGGGCAAAATGTCTTTTCCAAGCATTGGTCTTCCTCCGGAAATAAGAACCAGATCAGTCAAATAATCCCTGCCCGTGTCATATTCTTCTTTGCTCGTACTAATCAGGTGAATGCCGCCAAGGACGGGAAATTGGGCCACCATTTTGTTGGCCGCTTTTATACTTTCATCAAATGTGTCGAAAAAGATCGGAAAAACCACAACGTTTCCTTTTTCCGTAGCGATTAGCGAAGACTCGTAACTAGCTTTTCTGGATACAGTATCCACGCCATCGGTCACCAAAATCATCTCTGTCGGCCCCGAAATGCCTTTCAATCTCGTTTCGATTAGTTCTGAAATCGTATTATACAGAGCAGTTCCGTCGCCGGTCCGGAGACTCTTTATCGCATTTTCAGTCTTTTTCCTGTCATCGGTTAGATCAGTCGCGATCTTGGCAGATGAGCTAAATCCTACGACCATTACCTTGTCTCCAGGCAATAGACTTTGTACGATCCTCAAAGCCGCGTTTCGGACTGTTTCCTTCTGTGTTTCAGCCGACGGACTCATGTCCAAGACCAAAATTACGTTTAGCGGATCATTTTTTGTCTCGACAGAGACGATCTCTACTTCCTTTTCGTCGATAAACGCTTTGAAATCAGGAGCTTTTAACCCGGTCAGAAATTTCCCCTGGCTTGTAAAAACAGCGACGGGAATCATTATCGTTGAATCCTGAGCATTATGATCGGGAGGTGTCTGGCGCTGTCCTTTTGGTTCCTTTTCCTTTTCCTTGTACTTCTCTTTCTTTTCTTTCTTTTTGGGATCTACCGGAAAAACACGAGGTGAATATGAAGCCGATTCAGAGAAAGTCGCGGTCGTACTGGCGGTTTGACCGTAGGCCGCAGCCACTAAGGCCACCGAAATCAAAAGAAAAAAGGAAGATGAAATTTGATTCATATCGATCAACAAACCTCTGATACAGGCAAGGATAAATATCTTGCCAATATCGATAGTACTTATAGCAATGTCCCCTCGATCCCGCACGGCACCGAATATACGCTATCGTTTGTCGCGACAACCATTGATCGGTCTCGCGTAAAGCACAATCCTACGACATTGTTTCCGGCGACGAAATGTTCGGCTGTGCCTCCATCCGGCGATATCCGCACGATGCCGTGACGACCCTGATAGCAGCCGGCCACGTATAGAAATCCGCTTTTATCGAAGGCCAAGCCTTGCGGACGACCCAGCCCGCGAAAGAATTTTTCGTCAAAGCCTTCCTTGTCTATCACGTGGACCGCATCGTGACTGGCGAGGCCCGGAGCGGTCAAAAACAGCCGTCCGTCAGGGCCGAACGCCATGTGATACGCCGCGACCGAGGGTTCCATTACGGTAAACGTCTCGACCTCGGCAAAATCACGCACACGAAAGATCGTTCCGGAACGGTCGCCGACATACATGAGCCCTTCGGCGTCGAACGCGAGCCCGCTCGCAATCCCGAGGCCTGTCGCATATACAGAGCTCGTGCCTTCGCGGCCAACCGAATAAACCTCGCCCTGGGCCCTGTTCGTAACAAACATCTGCCCGTTGCGGTCAAACGCGATTCCGGTTGGATTGAGAATGGCGTCCGGCAATTCATCGAGATAGCCATCCGGTTCGAGCCGAAAGAGCGTGACCGGTAAATGCTGTCCGCGCGCACCCGAACGCGTCAAAATCAGAGCGTCGTCCGAAGGGTCGACCGCCGGATTGGCAACGATATGCATTCCGCTGACGAGCCGTTTGCCAACGACTATCGGAAATTGCTCGCTCCGTTCACCACCGCTTTCCAAGTGAATTTGTATATGCCCAAAGCCCTCGCCCTCCGGCACGATCGCCAATATCCGCCTTGCGGAAGCTGCTGTTATCCGGCACCTCTCATCCCCGATAAAAACGCCGCCGCCCGCGCCATGTCCGGCCCGAAAACCTTCGCACTCAATAGCGATCTCGCCGCCCGGAATCGCAAACGGCGGCTGGACCTGTGTAATTTTGCCCGTCTTGTTCATGTAAGGGTTTAATTTTACGCTGTCCGGTCGATACTGTCGAATTTTGACCGACTGGATAGTTCGCATGTTCCATGCGTTGCGAAACGGAACAAAGTGTATCGTCGTTTATGTCCGTTCGCTCAAAAAATTGATTGACCTCGATGTTTGATAAGCGTTAAACTTGGTTTAGACAGTTGCGGCCGCCAAGCGTGTTGGTACATTTCATACGCAATCCCCACATTAGCCGAAACTCCTTTAGTTTTCTTCACTTATGGCAACCCGAATCGATGATCTTCTGCGAATGGCGATGAGTTTTGGCGCCTCCGATTTGCATCTGCGGGCCGGTTCTTTTCCCGTAATTCGCGTCACGGGTGAGCTAAAGCCGCTGTCGGGCGTGAGCCGCCTGACGCAGGATGAAACGCTCGAAATGGCATTTTCGATGATGTCGAACCGCCAAAAGCAGCATTTTAAAGAGGCTTACGAAGTCGATATCGGCTATGGTGTTTCTGGCCTCGGACGATTTCGCGTCAATATTTTTCAGCAGCGAAATTCGATCGGCATCGTCGCACGCGTCATTTCGGACACCATTCGCCCGTTTGCCGAGCTCGGACTGCCTCCGATCCTTAACAATATTGCCGAAGAAAGGCGCGGCCTGATCCTTGTTACCGGCACGACCGGTTCGGGCAAATCGACCACGCTGTCGGCCATCGTAGATCACATTAACCAATCGCGAAATTGCCACATCGTCACGATCGAGGACCCGATCGAATTTCTGCATAAAGACAAAGAATCTTTTATTACACAGCGCGAAGTGGACGTAGATACGCGTTCTTTTGCCGAGGCACTGCGGGGCAGTTTGCGTCAGGATCCGGATGTGATCCTCGTTGGTGAAATGCGTGATCTTGAGACGATAGAAACGGCCCTCGTCGCGGCCGAGACGGGTCATCTCGTACTCTCGACTCTACACACGACCGATGCATCCGAGACGCTAACTCGTATTATTTCAGCATTTCCACCCTACCAGCAGAAATCGATCCGCATCCAACTCGCGGGTTTACTCAAAGCCGTTATTTCGCAACGTTTGATGAAATCGGCCAAGGGCAATAGCCGAATTCCGGCCGTCGAGGTACTTATGTCAACGCCGCTGATCCGCGATTATATTCTCCACGAGGACAAGACGGCATCGATCCGCGACGCCATCGCGGCCGGCACATCGCAATACGGCATGCAGACATTTGACCAATCGCTTTTCTACTTATACCAATCAGGCCTCGTAAACCTCGACGAAGCTCTGCGCGGCTCGACCAACCCGGACGAATTCCGCCTGCGTCTCGCCGGCATTCAAAACACGACGACGACGGCGCGCGAAGAGATGGAAAAATCGAGCGGCGTCGGCATCGTGAGCGATATGATCACGCGAGGTTAATTGCTCGGTTGGTTTAAAAATCCGGTCGCCCGTCAGAAACCGTTTCTTTACGATTAGAAATAACACGCAAATCTTGATTTTTCAAGCATTTTCGGCGTTCAAGTCTTGACATAAAAGCACTTGGACGTGTAAATTTTAGTTTTACCACGACGAGCGGAATTATCGGTAATACGAGCAAACATCGTTGCCCGCCGCTGCATTCATAATATGGAATGCACATTCGCCGGTCCCGTGTTGGTATTCGCCGTTCGCGGTTTGCGCCGGGACGGCTTGTTCGACGTTGGTAAGTAGCTTTTGACACAGTAATTTAAGTAAGGAAGATTAAACACGCGTAAATGACAAACGAGGCAACCCAGGACGCTGAAGAATCGGTAACGATTGAGAAAACAGCGATTGAACAATCTGAAACAACAGCAGCAGCAACTGAATTGGCTGTAGAAACTGCCACTGAAACGGCACAGGAACCGGTCGCAACGGAAACTGCGCCTGTCGAACAGGTAGATGCTGAAAGTGCATCCGCAGACGCCGAAACACCGGCTTTCGGCCAAGGCGAGGCGGAAAATGTTCCCGCAGTTGGGGAAACACCGACTCCGGAACCTGCTCCTGTTGAGGCGCAGGCACCGACGGTCCCCGTGGAAACCAGGGCGTCTGACGAAACCCCGGCGCCCACAGAGATCGACTTTGGAGCGATCCTCGAACAATTTGAGCAGGAACAAACAGTGTTTCATGCCGGCGAGTTAGTGACGGGTACGGTCGTAGGCGTATCAGATCGCGGGGTTTTGATTGATTTCGGGTATAAATCTGAGGGTTTTGTCCCCGTCGAAGAGTTTACAGGTCCTGATGGTGCTCTGACGGTAAACGTCGGCGAGACGGTCGAGGTTATTATTCGCAATACGCCATCCGGCGACGCGGCACCCCAGTTGTCGCGTATGGACGCCCTCGGCAGAAAGGTTTGGGACGAGATCGAAGCCGCGTTTAACTCCGAAACTCCGATTACGGCTCGTGTTGTCGATAAAACGAAGGGCGGCCTGCGTGTCGATATTAACGGTATCGAGGCATTTCTTCCGGGTTCGCAGATCGATTCGCGGCCGATCCGAGGGCTCGATACATACATCGGGCAGGATATTGAGGCCAAAATAATTAAATTTAGCCGCAGACGCAATAACATTGTGCTCTCGCGTAAAGTTTTGACAGATGAGGTCGTTAACGCTCAAAAGGCCGAAACGCTCGCCAATATCGACGTCGGTTTTGTCGTCGAAGGCACGATCAAGAACCTAACCGAATACGGCGCTTTCGTGGATATTGGCGGCATCGACGGACTGCTCCACGTCACCGATATGTCATGGGGACGCATCCATCATCCGGCCGATCAATTCAAGGTAGCCGATCATATTCAGGTCAAAGTCTTGAAGCTTGATCGTGAAAAAGAAAAGGTATCGCTAGGTTACAAACAGCTTTTGCCAGACCCGTGGTCAACCGTCGTTGAAGTTTATCCGGCCGACGCTAAGCTTCAAGGTATCGTCTCATCCGTCACCGACTACGGTGTATTTGTCGAACTCGAAGCGGGCGTCGAAGGCCTGGTACATGTTTCGGAGATTTCGTGGGCACGACGCTCGCAGAGCCCAAAACGTCTATTTCACAAGGGGCAGGAGGTCGAGGTTCAGGTGCTCGGTGTAGATACGGTCGAGAAACGGATCAGCCTGGGCATGAAGCAGTTTCAGTCAAATCCCTGGGATAATGTTGACGAACGATACCCGATCGGTTCGAAGATTCGCGGCCGCGTTCGAAATCTTACGGATTTTGGAGCTTTTGTCGAACTCGAAGAAGGCATTGACGGCCTTGTACACGTCTCCGATATTTCCTGGGCTAAAAAGATCAAGCATCCTAAGGATGTTCTCAAAAAGGATCAGGAAGTCGAGGCGATCGTGACCTCCATCGACAAACACGGACAGCGGCTCTCGCTCTCGATGAAGGATTTGACGCCAAGCGCCTGGGAGGGATTTGTCGCGACCCATCGCCCCGGCGACGTGGTCAAGGGCAAGGTCTCACGATTCACCAACTTCGGCGTTTTTGTCGAGTTGGGCGAGGGACTCGAAGGTCTATGCCACATCTCTGAACTTTCCGACGAACGCGTCGACCGCGCCGAGGACGTCGCCACGCTCGGTCAGGAGATGGAGTTTAAGATTCTCAGAATCGAAGCCGCCGACCAGAAGATCGGTCTCTCTCATCGCGCTGTTGGAAAAGAAGATGAAGGGCCGTATGTTGATACAAAAACCTACTCCAGCGAGGCGAAAGGCGGCATGGCCAGCCTGGGCGAACTTGCCAATTTGAAATTTGGCGGTGCTGCCGAGGAAACTCCCGCAGAAGTCGATCCTGCGGAAGCGAAGAAAGCTAAAAAAGCCGCCAAAGCCGCGAAAGCTGAAGAATACGCCGCCGCGGTCGAAGAAGCCGCAGCAGCTGAAGCTTCCATCGAAGCCGAGGCGTACGAATCTCCCGCAGACGTAATCGAGCCGGCAACGGCGCCGTCGGACGAAAACACGGATGTTCCGGCTGCCACAGAGGAATCTCCGGTGTCAGAGGAAACAGCCGTACCAGCCGATGAGACCGGGAGTCCGGCGGAAAGTCCGGCATCCGATACCGCCGCAGAAACTGCGGAGGAAACACCTGCGATTGCAGAGACGTCGACCGAAACCACGGTAGAAGAAACGTCGATTGAACCCGTTGCCAAAGAGGTAGTAGAAGAAATACCTGCCGCTGAGAAAGAGTCGGTTGAGGAAACACCCAGCGCAGAGACCGAAGCTCCACCGGCGAGCGAGACTGAAGCCGTCTCGCCTGAAGCTGCGGCCAAAGAACCGGTTGCGGAGAAAATTGCTGCGAATAAACCGAAAGCCGCGGAATCCGAAAAGAAATCCGCGTAAAGTT
>JAYUDV010000042.1:0-6710 GCA_043739565.1 Chloracidobacterium sp. | reverse complement strand
GATCGCGTCACTGTGAGCGCGATTTTGGATTTTAGATTTTAGATTTTGGATTGTTTGCATCCAAATTCCAAAATCCCGGATACAAAATCGAGCAAGTCAGAACGCCTGCCTCGCGGTTATTAGCCAAATGGGATGTTTCGCGTCAAAACATCGAAGGCAAGCACGGTTTTCTTAATTGAAACGCCCTGTTTTTCCGGTCGATATTCGACGCGCGAAAAGCAGGGCGTTTCTATTTTGAAGGCAAAAGTAAATAGGCAAAAGAGTGAAGTTAAAAGTAAAAATACAAAAGGCTAAATTTATCGGCGTGTTCGTGTCGGCGATGCTCGTTTTGGCGGGTTGTCGCGGGGCCGCGAACGATAATGTTGCGAATTCGGCGATTCCGACGGTGCCGATGCGGGTTGTTACCGATGACCTTGGGCGGACGGTGAATGTGCCGGTTAAGATCACGCGGATCGTCTCGCTCGCGCCGAATTTGACCGAGAATATCTTCGCGGTCGGTGCGGGCGACCGCCTTGTCGGGGTGACGACGTTTTGCAATTATCCCGAACAGGCCAAGGAGATCGCCAAGATCGGCGACACGATGACGCCGAATATGGAACGGATCGTCGCGCTCAAGCCGGACATTGTTTTTGTCTCGACAGCGTCGCAGATCGAGGCGTTTATGAAGACTTTAGAGGTGAATGGGATCGCGGTTTATGTGACGAATCCAGCTTCGTTGGATGGTGTGCTGAAGAACCTGACGCAACTTGGGGACATTTTCGGAACGCAGGAGCAGACGGAAAAGCTTGTAAACGACTTACAACGCCGCGTGGCTGCTGCCAATCCTCCACCGGCATATTTGTTGATACATCCAAGGGTTTTTGTGCAGATATCGAAGGAGCCATTATTCACTATTGGCAAATCGTCGTTTTTGACTGAGATCGTCGCTCGTGCCGGAGGACATTCGGTCACCGCGGATATCGACTCGGCCTATCCCAAAATAAGCAAGGAAACGGCTCTGGCATTGAACCCCGAAATAATTATTTTGTCCGATAGTGAAGATAATCGTGAGCCGAACGACGTTTTTAAGTCGTCGACTGCTGTGAAAAATGCGCGTGTATATAAGGTAAACGCCGATCTGCTGTCGCGGCCGGGGCCGAGACTGGTGGATGCGTTGGAGCAGATCGCGAAGGATCTGCATCCGGAGAAATTTAACTGAAAATTAAGAATGGAAAATTGAGAATGGAAAATGGGTGGAAGCGAGCTATCCGCCTTGGAGCCGTTCTGGTCGTGTTGCTCGTAGTGGTACTCGCGGCGGCAGCGATGCTCGGAGCCGAGCGGCTGCCGATATTTGACCTCAACGATCAACAGCGGTCGATCCTTTACGACATACGGCTACCGCGAATCTTGTTGGGGGCGTGCGTCGGTGCGAGCTTGGCGGTCGCGGGTGCGGGGCTGCAGTCTTTGCTGAGGAATCCGCTTGCCGAGCCGTATTTACTCGGAGTGTCGAACGGCGCGGCGCTCGGCACAATGCTGGCGTTCGTTTTATTTCAGAGTCTGGAATTTACACGTCCGGTTTTGGCGTTTGCCGGAGCTGGGCTCGCGACTTTCGCGGTTTACCGAATGGCGAAAAGCCGGGCCGGGATGAATGTCGAGCGGTTGGTGCTTTCGGGCGTTATAGTGACCACGTTTTTGTCGTCCGTGATCGTAATGCTCACGACCCTGCTTGATGCGGCAAAGCTGCGCAGCTTTACATTTTGGCTGCTCGGCGATCTGTCGCAGGCGACGCGAAACGGAGTTTATCTGAGTCTGGCGGCGGTGATAATCGGCACAGTTGTGCTCATGTCACAAGCACGGGCGCTCAATCTGATGATGGTCGGCGAGCGTGATGCGTTCGATTTTGGCGTCGAGGTCGGGCGTGTGCGAATGCTTGTTTTTGGAGCGTCAAGCCTCGTCGTCGGCGCGGCGGTGGCGGCCAGCGGCTCGGTCGGTTATGTGGGTTTGATCGTGCCGCATCTGGTGAGACTGAGCGTGGGCAGCGATAACCGGCTGGTCGTGCCGTTTTCGGCGATAGCCGGCGCGATATTTGTGGTTTTTGCCGACACCATCGCGCGGACGGCAATCGCGCCGAGGGAACTGCCCGTTGGTGCTGTGACGGCGCTGATCGGCGCCCCGATGTTTATTTACTTGCTAAGAAGGAATTAGCCGCAAAAAGGCACAAGACGCGCAAAAGAAAAATAAAAAGCTTCTGCGGATTTTGTGCCTTTTTGCGGCAAATAAAAATGTTAGAGGTTGGGGACATTTCGGTGAGTTACGGTGATCGCGAGGTTTTGCGTGACGTATCCCTGAGCTTGCGGGGTGGTGAGATCATCGCGTTGCTTGGGTCGAACGGAGCGGGGAAGACGACGCTTATTCGTACTCTGAATGGCACACTGCCGGTGACAGGTGGCGAGATTGAGCTTGACGGGCGGCGATTGAGCGAACTTTCGCGGCGTGAGATCGCCGCAAATATAGCGGTCGTCGCGCAGGAGAATGAGACGCGATTTCCTGTTACGGTTTTAGAGTTTGTCATGTCGGGGCGGTTTGTCCACGGCAACGCTTTTGGTTGGGAGAGCGAGACTGATGTTGAATTTGCGCGAAATGCATTGAAAGAATGTGACCTCGCCGATTTCGAAACGCGATTGATGAATCACCTTTCGGGCGGCGAACGACAACGCGTTGTATTAGCCAGAGCAATAGCCACGAATGCACGAATTTTACTTCTTGACGAGCCGACGGCAAATCTCGATCTCGCCCATCAGGCGATGATGTTTCGGCTGGTTCGCGAACGGTGCTTACAATGTAATTACGCCGCGATAGTTATAACGCACGATCTAAATCTCGCGGCGGAATTTGCCGACGAGATAATTATGTTAAAAGACGGCCGGATCGCCGCTAAGGGAACGCCCACCGAGGTTTTGAATGCCGAAAATGTCGCCGATGTTTTCGGCGTAAGAGTGCTCCTGGATCAACATCCGGTAAGCGGCAACGTTCGGGTGACGAGCGTTTTTTAGGAAGTTAGCCACAAAAAGCACAAAGGACACAAAACAAATATTTGTGCTGTTTGTGCCATTTGTGGCGGATCATTGTTGACAAGCGATGCAAGGGAAGTTTGGTGAGATGCCAACGCTGCCCACGCAACAGTGAGGTCAAATGACGAATTTCGAATAACGAATGACGAATTGCATACATTCTACATTCGGTATTCTGCATTCGATATTTGACCGAGCCTGGAACCTTGCGCGTTTGTCGGGGATTAAAACCATTCTGCGATGGGCAGAAAAGGAGCAAAAATGAAGATATTGAGAATTAGTACATTAATGTGCTTGCTGTGCGTTGGTATTTCGGCACAGCAAACGGCAGCGGTTTCAGGACAGTTGAAGAATGAAGGCCGAGTCGTTGGAAATCAAACGGTAAAACTGGTTTCGGCGACGGTAACGTTTGAAACAAAGACGGACGCAGATGGCAACTACAGGTTTGAGAACGTTGCAGACGGTAGGTATTTGCTCGTTTACAACAACAAACAGGCAAGCGTTAACCTTAAAGGCGGACAGGTTTCGATAGCCGAATTGGCCGAGGTAGTGCAAATTTCGGCAAACTTCTCGCAGACCATCGAGCAGGTTTCGAAGACGGTCAATGTCATAGACGCTCAGGAAATGCGCGACCGGGCGGATTTTTCGCTTGCGGAAACTCTGCGGACGATACCGGGTTTTCGCGTTCAGCAGCTTGGTGGATTTGGGCGGACGGCGACGATCAAGACGCGCGGGCTACGGAATCAGGATACGGCAATTTTGCTTGACGGTATCCGGTTTCGTGACGCGTCGGCGATCACGGGCGATGCTTCACCGTTTTTGAGCGATCTGACGTTGACGAGTGTAGCGAAGATCGAGGTTTTGCGTGGGTCCGGTTCGTCCCTTTACGGGACAAACGCTATCGGCGGCACCGTAGATATTCAGACGCCGCGGCCGACAAGCGGAACGCACGGACAGATCGGCGGAGCATTTGGCGGATACGGGCTTGGGCGATTTCGCGGCAACATTTCGCACGGCACTGCGGATGGCAAATTCGGCATAAACGCCGGTCTGTCGCGAACCGCATACACAAAGGGAATCGACGGACAGGACAGCGCGTATAACACCAATTTTCAATCGCGGGTCGAGTTTGCTCCGCGTCCAAAAACGAACATCTCAGCGCGGTTTTTTGTGTCCGACGCGAACGTGCGGCTTAACGCAAGCCCGGACACATTGGGTACGCTGCCGGTGTCAAACGCGACGATCATCAACGCCATCGCGGGCGTCAATTTCACGCCGGACGCTAACGACCCCGACAGCTTTCAGCGGTCGAAATTCTTTAGCGGACAGTTTGTAGTAAATCAGGTTATCAACGGCAAGCTCATCCTCAGCGGCTATTATCAGGGGTTGAAAACAAGGCGAACGAACGACGACGGGCAGCTCGGACCGGGATTTCAGAGCGCGTCAACGAGCATTTTTGACGGCACGATTCAAACGGCGAACGCACATCTGAATTGGACGCCAATCGCGGAAAATGAATTGACGGCCGGATACGAATTCGAGAGCGAGAAATTTGGCAACGACGGACGGACACCGAGTGGCGCGGGGAATTTTTTCACGCGCGCTCGGCAATCCAGCAATACGTTTTATGTGCAGGACCTGGTGAGATTGTTTAATGGGAAATTGCAGCTTGCGGGCGGTTTCCGCGTCCAGCGTTATGGGCTTGGGCGACCGGCGTTTAGTCTGACAAACGCTCCTTATAATAATTTAACGCTGTCGAATCCACCGACGGCAGTGACGTTTGACGGTGCGGCGTCGTATTTTTTCCGCAAGAGCGGGACGAAATTGCGTACTCACGCCGGGAACGGTTATCGAGTGCCGTCGTTGTATGAACGGTTCGGGACGTTTCTCGCTACATTTTTGACTCCGAACCGGTTTGTCCCGATCGGCGCACCGAATCTGAAACCGGAAAAGACGATCGCGTTTGATGCCGGTGTCGAGCAAAATGTGGGACACGACCGGGTCCGACTGACTGCAACGTATTTCTATACGCGGCTGACAGATATAATAGGATATGGAACTTTGCCTCAACCCGATCCGTTCGGACGCGACAATAACTTGTCGGGCGGAGGCTATCAAAATCAGAAAGGCGGCATCGCGCGTGGTGGTGAGTTCAGCATCAAGGCCAAAGCGACAGCGTCGACCGATATTTTTGCTTCATATACCTTTACCAACAGCCAGCAACGCACGCCGCAGGTTCAGTTCAGCGGGATATTAAAGACGCTTGGCATTCCGAATCATCAATTTACGCTCGTCGCGACGCAGCGGATCAAGCGTGCGTGGGTGAACTTCGACTTCCTTGCGACGTCAAAATATCTCGCCCCGATCTTTAGTAATTCGTCTTTTAACACGTATATCTATCGCTTTGACGGCAACCGGAAAGGCGATCTGACGGGCGGATATACTTTCGGGTTCAAGAAGGAAAAGATGACGCTGCGGATCTATGGCACGATCGAGAATGTTTTCGATCAGGCATATTACGAAAACGGATTTCGGACGTTTAAGAGAACCGGACGGGCGGGGATGAGTTTCGGATTTTAAAGGGAATTTGCCCGCGAATAACGCGAATAAAGATACTGTGAATACTCGCTCGCGCTCGTTTGTGATCCCACGCCGGACGGCTAAATATTTTGTGTTCCTATATTCGCGTCTATTCGCGTTATTCGCGGGCACTATTGTTTTCTGTTCTTCGCAACGAATTCTCGTGGTAAAATCTTTGTATTCGAGGAGCTAACGATATGAAGATGCGAATTGTTTTTTTGATTTGTTTCATTTTGGGGTCGGTTATTGTGACTGCGGCGCAGGCCAAAACCGTAACTAACGCCGATCTTGAAAAATACAGCAGGGAACGGGTGAAAGCCGAAAAAGATCTGCGTGAGAATTATGCAAAGCTCGGGTTTTCTTCGCCGGAAGAATTTGAACGGCGAAATATCGCCGACGCGAAAGAACGGGCCGAGCTTGCATCGCGTCTGCGTCAGGAATCGGAGCAACGCGCGCGGCTTGAGGCGGAGCGTGAGGCAAATGCACGGTTAGCTGCGGCGTATTATAATTATTCGCGAGTCCAGATCGAGCCGCAAACCGAGAATACGGTTTACTTTTGGTCGTATGGCCACCGATACCGGTTTCTACCACGACAAACGCAGTATCAGCAGCCCGGATATTTTGCGGGCGGACAATTTTGGCCAACCGGATCACGAACGGCCCCGCAACCGATGTTTCGGATTCGACCTCGTCACTAAAATCTATGAAACAAGGTTGGGAAGCGGTCATCGGGATGGAGATCCATGCGCAGCTGGCGACGGCGACGAAGATCTTTTGCGGCTGCGCGGTTCGCGTCGGCGGCGAGCCTAACTCGAACACGTGCCCCGTGTGTCTCGGTCTGCCGGGCGCGCTGCCTGTATTAAATGAAAAGGTTGTTGAATTGGGAGCGAGGGCGGCGATTTCGCTCGGGCTGGAAGTACAGGAAACATCCATTTTTGCACGCAAAAATTACTTTTACCCCGATCTGCCGAAAGGTTATCAGATCTCACAATATGACAAACCATTTTCGGCGAATGGTCAATTGACCATCCTTACTGCCGAGCGTGATGAGTCTGGCCACGCCCGTGAATGGCAGCCAAT
>JAYUDV010000041.1:0-6754 GCA_043739565.1 Chloracidobacterium sp. | reverse complement strand
CGGAATCTTCGTCAGCATTTTTCTTGACCCCGATCTTGAACAGATCGAGGCCGCGAAAGGTGCCGGTGCTCAGCAGATCGAGCTATGCACGGCGGAATACGCCGAAATGACTTTGAGCGCACGAGCCGCCCACGGCGAAGGCGAGCAGCGTGCCGTCGCCGAGGTGACGCGCATTCGCCAAGCCGCCGTCCACGCCAAATCTCTCGGCCTGATCGTCGCCGCCGGCCACGGCCTCACCTACCGCAACGTCCACGCCCTCGCCGCCATTCCCGAAATAACCGAATTCAACATCGGCCACAACATTATCTCGCGCGCTGTCTTTGTCGGTTTGAATTCGGCGGTGCGGGAGATGATCGAGGCGTGTCAGAACCGGGAGCGGTAGCGACGGGATTTGTGCTACAATTCTTTCGTTATGGGACAGATAGTTATCGACATTCCTTCTAAAGCAAAACGCCGATACGTCGTAACAGACGAAAAACGTGCCGATGATCTGCTAATTGCTTTGGACGCGACTGCGACCCGTATAAAAAACGGCTCTGCCAAACTCACCTCTCAGCAGTTGGAGGATATTCGGGACCATACGGCAGCGGTAAAAAGCATTGATGAAATGCGGCGAACCGGCGTGAGCTACACGCTTGACGAACTGCGGCACGAACTTGGCCTTCCGTGAAATACACTGTAGAAATCGCTCCTACCGTACTCAAACGATTGAAACGCCTTTCGCGAACCGATCAGGTGCGACTGTATGCAAAGATCGAATCGCTTGCCGACAACCCGCGCCCGAATGGGTATAAAGACCTTGTCGGTTTCAAAAACTTCTATCGGGTTCGCGTCGGCGAATATCGAATCATCTACAACATTTTTGACAACATTCTAACTGTATCGGTAGTCGAATTAATGACTCGTGGAACGGGCTATAAATGGTCGATAAAGAATCTTCCAAGGCACAAGATCGGTCTGAACACCGTCCATCTCAGTCTCAACATCGGTCAGCAATGTGGTCATCGAGCCAACCGTGAGATTAACGTTCGAAGGCTTATAATCACCCCCAAATCCCGTACAAGCCGCGATCATCTTCTGCCAGTTTTCTACGTTTTTTGCGTGTCCTGTTTCTGCCATATTTTTATACTCCTTTTGCGTCTTTTCGGACAACAAAAAAAGCTAAAAAGCGGCTGTCCGAAGTTAGGTTTAGTCGATTAGGTGAACAACGAGAAATTTACCGTAATACTTAATGCGTGTCAAAGAGCTTCGGACTATTGCGAGACCATCAAAAAGACAGAATGTCCATCAAAATATCCGTGAGAATCCACCCTCGTTCCTCAACTTCCAAAGATTTTTTCGAACATAAACCCTTTGTAGCCACCTGTCATTTCCATCAAATATGGGCTTGAAACTCGTGCGAGCATGAACTCCTTTCCGGTTATTGATAAGCAAGAGATCACCTGGTTTAAGTGCGACAGCCCTAACCAATTCTGGATCGTTACAAATTCTATCTAACTTGTCCAAAAGGGTAGTGAATTCGCTTTGAAGTGCCTTTGTTCCGCTTCCAAAATCAATGGTAATCTCTGGGTATTGGGCTGGACCCTTGATGATAGGAACGGGGACAGACCACAGACGGGGTATCTCATTCTCTTTTCTAAATGAATATGGAACGGCAAAGGAGAATTGAGGTTGCCGCAATATCTCAATTTCGTCTCTCGTTAGTCTTGCACAAATATCTCTTCTATCTCTTGCATCAACGTATGCCGTTTTCGCTTCTCCATTCCTGTCTTGCCTCAAACAGACAAGAAGAAAGAAGTCAGGGTTATTCACATTGCACGGAATTTGTGGGCTATCCGCATCGTAGTTTGTGTCATTGTGAAATCGGAGGAATTCCCGCGAACCTTCGTTTGACTGTGTGTCGACACTGCCTGGAACCGGGCAAATATTGTGAACTATATTTCCCCCTTTTTCTAGGCGGTAACCAACGGGTTCCCCGATCATTTGAGCAACACCCAGCGCCGAGGCCTCACTAATAAAAGTTGTCTTGTTTTCGGCCGGGCCGCCATCGATGGGCGTAACGGGAAGGGCATCATCAATTGGAAAGTTCCTGAGCAGAACGGCACCGGGACTCTCCGGATTACGACTGAAATCGAATACAGCTTTTAGAAGTTCCTTCGGTAAATGGGCGAACACGGGATACAGGGAGAGCAAGAAATCCTCAATATACTCTTCCGCAAATTTTAAGTTGAGTGTCGCTTCGCGTAACTGAAGTTTGCCTGCTTCTGGGAGGTATATTGTCTTCATTCGCCACCTCTTAAGTCTGAGATTCCAGTGAATTTCCTCAGATTATCAAGGTAATCCTTATCGCTCAACATATGATGGATGGCGGTATGCCGAGCAGACTTATTGTGAAGTAGTTCAAGCCAGGCATGTCTAATTGCGTGCGCAAGGTCTCTAGATGCTGGAGATTTATCAAATTGCTTATCAAAGAACATTACAGCATCGAACCAATACGGCTCATCGATGGCGACCCCAATGCCAAGATGCAAGATCAATTGCCATATTGGGGTCCAAAGGATGTATCTTTGTTCATTCCTGTCGTCCGAAAGATCCGAAAGGACTTGTTCAGGTTCCAGATGGAATGATCGGGATCGGTTCGGATTCACAGTTCTACTACGCGAGAGAGTTTCCCATTCGTAAAGCGCGGTTGATTGATCATCCATTGAAAACAAAAATTCACCTTCTGATAATTGTGTGCGGTTCTTGTTTTTCTTCGCCACGATTGTCCGATGAGGGTTTGGCGGCATCAGTAGTCGTGGAATGTAATGATTTAGAAGCGGCGGAACGGTCGCGAGCGATACAACAACGGCATCTGGGGGTTCTATTGTACGCGAGGTGATTTGTTTAGCTAGTTCTATTGCGTGCGGGAACGCATGGGCGATGATGATATTGTAGCCCTCCTGATGCTTTAAGTAGTACAGGATTGCCATTGTTCCAAGCATCATACACGACGCAGCGACAACAATCGGTTCGGGACCCGAAAGGCTACGTCGAATACGGTTCCGCACGTTTTCATCAACTGCCCCTCTGAGAAACGAGGTCGAAAATTCCTGTTGTAGTAGAAGATTAAGTTTGGATATGTCGGCTGAAGTCAGCCGTTTTTGGAGGGATTCGTTTTGCCGTATAGCATCGATTGTTGCCAAGTGAGCGGCTTGTGTAAAGCCTCGGTAAGACAGCATTGTGACGAGTTCGCTTTCGATAAGATCGGTGAGAATCGAATATGATATGACATCAGTGTCATTAGGAGGAATGCGGTCTTTTTCGAGTTGGTCAGGCGTTTTTGATTCTTTTTTGTTATTAATTTCCAACAGCGAAAAGATCACCCTAATTCCTGCTTCGATCGCCTTCGTTGTCTCAACCGTTTGTCGTGTATAGTCTTCTATCTTATCTAACTTCTCATTTACTTCTTTTCTGAAATTAACCAACAATCCGTTAGTGTTCTGGTTTGACGTAAAAACCTTCTTAACCGTATTTTCTAAAGCATCAAAGCGGGTCAAAACATTCTGCATCATCAAAGGTAGAATAGTATTTAGCTCTACTAAACCCTTTTTGATATCGCTTGTGTCATCTTTTATTTGGTCACCTTGCGCGGCCAATTCCTGAAGCATCGAAACCATCTGAAGCGAAGTGGCAAATTCAAACGATTTCCAAGCCCTTTCATTTTCCTTGAGTTCTTTTTTTAGAGCGGAACTGAAATTCTGAAAGAGTTTTTGTTTGAGTTCATCCGTAAGGTCTTGGTGTATTGAATTCCGCCAATCTTCTGGAAACTTTCCTTCGTTCTTAGCCCAATTTGTAAAAGAATCTTCAATTCGATCCCAAAAGAAACCGTCAACATCTTTTTGGTCTGGTAAAGCCTCGATAAACGACACATTCCCTTTTTCTATTTCTAAGAAATAGTCAGGTGTCTCGCCAAAGAATTCTTGTAACAGGTCATTGTCCGATTGGGCTTTGTGGAGCTTTTGCAGCCAAAAGGTGAGAAGCTCTTTTCTTGCCTTCTCAAATTCAGCATCGCTATTTAGTCTAAGCAGTGACCTGTCCCTTTGTGCTCCAAGCATTTTACCCAATGCTTCTTCCCACACTTTTACAACCGCACGAGGGAGATCAAAATTTAACTCTGTTTCTTTACCTTGCCTATAAGATTCAAAGAAATTATCTATCCGGCTACCACCAAAATGGATTCCAAGCTCGGCAAATTTTTCAATTGGCTTATTTAATTTTTCAATGATAGCTTCTTTAATCTTTTCGTCTTCGACATTCGCAAGTAAAGAGCCAAGCAGTAAGACGCCCGGCAAATAAGAAGCCGCCATTTCTCCAACCCAATGCAGTCCGGCACTCGAAGCCAAAACTGTCCCGCCTGCCATACATGCGATCTTGAAAATGGTCTTTCCGGCTGAAACTTTTTTGGCCATATTTCTTCTACGCTCAGGGGAAATGTAGCATTAACCATCTTTCACAAGCAAGAAAAAGGCCCCGCCAATGACGAAGCCCGTTGCTTACACACAAAATGTCGCAACCACACTTCACTCAACGCAAAACTGGACGATAAACTTACACTGCCGCCACTATTTAGTTCGTAGCCTCGACCCTATCTCTTATTGCCGCTTCGAGAACATCAATATTTATATCTTTTAGAGTTTTGAATCGTATGCAATACCCGGTCACGCTCGCCTTGCAGAGTTCTTTTCCATATGTTTCGGCTAAATGAAAGATTCGTGAGGCTACTTTAGCAGTCTTCTTCAGTCATAGCCCCAAACCCCAATCACTTATTTCAAAACCGCTTTCAACGCCTGTCCTGTAAACGATTTCTTTACCTTTGCGACCTGTTCCGAGGTGCCGGTGGCGACGACTTTGCCGCCGCCGGAGCCGCCTTCGGGGCCGAGGTCGATGATGTAGTCGGCGGATTTTATGACGTCGAGGTTGTGGGGATGGCGTGTGCAGGAATCGATGGTGAGGAACAATTATCAGGTCCAATCCTCAACTGACAGATTCGGCATCCGCTCGAAGTCGGCGAGATTTCGCGAGATCAGAATAGCGTTATTCGCTATTGCAATTGACGCGATCTTCATATCCATCGTGCCGACGCGGATCTTTTCGGCTTTTAGTTGAATGAATACCTTCGCAGCCTTCTCATCGAAATCGAGCACAGTCGATTTTTTGTAATCTTTCAGTGCGTTGTGAAGTCTGGAATAGGCGAATATTTGTTGATCAGGCGTTCGGCTCTTCGATACAAATGAGAGCCAGCCGCGCATTTGTTCTTCGAATGAGACAATGCTCGTGCAAATCTCGTCAGGCGGAAAACGATCCAGATTTCGTTGCAGGGTCGAACCTACGAGCGCATTTTCTCGCTGTAGAAGGCTAATACAATCGGTGTCCAGAATTATCATTTGGGCCGGTCGTCGTAGTCTTCACGCTGCGCCTGTCGATATTCGCGTCCTAGCCGCATTGCTTCCTCATGGGCCGGATCATCGGCAAAGGTTCCAATGATCTGCTTCCACCAGGGCAACTCCCCATTTTCCAGCCTCTCGACCTTCTTCTTCAAAAGGCCAATATCGGCTTTTAAATTATCTATCTCTTGCTTGACTTCTGTTTGAGACATACATTTACCCCGAGGGTGATTATAACACGATTTTTTTCTATTTTAGCAACGCCTTCAGAGCCTGGCCGGTGAATGATTTTTTTACCTTTGCGACCTGTTCCGGCGTTCCGGTGGCGACGATTTTGCCGCCGCCGGAGCCGCCTTCGGGGCCGAGGTCGATTATGTAGTCGGCGGATTTTATGACGTCTAGGTTGTGTTCGATGACGATGACGGTGTTGCCGGTGTCAACGAGCTTTTGGAGCACGTCAAGGAGTTTGTGAACGTCGGCGAAGTGGAGGCCGGTGGTGGGTTCGTCGAGAATATAGATCGTCTTACCGGTGGCTCGTTTTGAGAGTTCCTTGGCTAGTTTGATACGTTGGGCCTCACCGCCTGAGAGAGTGGTCGAGGACTGGCCGACCTTGATGTAGCCGAGACCGACATCGAGCAGCGTTTCGAGCTTTTGCCGGATCGCCGGGATGTTTTCGAGCAGCGGCAGAGCGTCTTCGATTGTTGTGTCGAGCAGGTCGGCTATAGATAATCCCTTAAATTTCACGGCCAGAGTTTCGCGATTGTACCGATGTCCGCGGCATACGTCGCAGGTCACGTAGACATCCGGCAGAAAATTCATTTCGATCCGTTTCAAACCGCCGCCCTCGCACGCTTCGCAGCGGCCGCCTTTCACATTAAACGAAAATCGGCCGGCCTTGTACCCGCGTATCCGCGATTCAGGCAGCATCGCATAAAGCTCGCGTATCGGCGTGAAAAGTCCGGTAAAGGTTGCGGGATTCGAACGCGGCGTACGGCCAATCGGCTTTTGATCGATCTCAATGATCTTATCGACAAGCTCGAGACCTTCGACACGATCGTGTTCGAGCGGCTCAATCGCCGATTTATAAACATGGCGATATAATGCCGGGTAAAGTATCTCTTCGACGAGCGTCGATTTGCCCGAACCCGAGACGCCGGTTACGACCGTCAAAAGCCCAAGCGGAAACTCGACATCTATGTTTTTCAGGTTGTAGGCGCGGGCTCCCTTGACCTTAATACGGCTGCCGTTTGGCAAACGGCGAACGTCGGGCACCTCGATTCTGAGTTCGCCGCTCATGTATCGTCCGGTAAGCGATTTCTTGTTCGACT
>JAYUDV010000040.1:0-2605 GCA_043739565.1 Chloracidobacterium sp. | reverse complement strand
AGTGATCTAAAAGATGTTCTTAAGCTGCAAAGCGATGTTGCCCGAGCGATCGCGAGTGAGGTCAATGCAAAACTCACGCCGGGCGAACAAAACCGTCTGGATTCTGCCAAGTCGATCGACTCCAAAGCCCATGAAGCATATTTGCTCGGCACCTATCATCTGGGAAAGCAAAATGAAAAGGACCTTTCACTGGCAATCGGCTATTTCGAACAGGCGTCAAAGATCGCACCTGATTTTGCGGATGCGTATGCCGGACTATCTCAAGCATGGTCTAAGCGTGGTGTTTGGGGCAGCTTGAGTCTCTTACAAGTGGACTCGGCAGCTCGAGCGGCTGCAGAAAAGGCGCTTGAACTCGATCCCAACAATTCGAGCGCTCACGTGGCGCTTGTCTCGATACTGATGAATCGCGACAATGATTGGGCTCGGGCCGAATCCGAGGCCAAGCGAGCGATCGAGTTGGACCCCGGCAATGCCGAGGCGTACGTCGCCTTGTCCTGGGTTTTCCAGTGTCTCGGACGTCACGCTGAGGTCGTACCAAATATGGAAATGGCAAAACGGCTTGACCCGATCTCGACTCAGCTCGAATCGGATTATGGCCGGATGCTTTATCGCGCCGGGAACAATGTCGAAGCTGAGGCTCACCTCAAACGCTCTATCGAGCTTGATCCAAACAATTTTTCGGCATACGGCCGACTTGGTGATGTCTATCTTCGGATGGGGCGGTTCGAAGATGCGATTGCATTTACAAACAAGGCAGAGAATATCTCCGATTCAGGCAGGTACAGTCTTCGTCTTGCAATCATCTATGCTCAAATGGGAAGAAAAAGAGAGGCACTTCAGATACTTAGCCAGGCGCCCAATGTCAAATCGGCGGGCGGTGCCGTAGTTTACGCCGCACTAGGCGACAAAGACAAGGCATTCAAGCTGCTGAACGAAGCCTTGGACGGTAATGATGCTTTGCTCTCAAACGCAAAGGAAGAACCGGGGCTCGAACCTTTACACAACGATCCGCGATGGAAAGAATTTCTGCGTCGTATGAAATTTCCGGATCTATAAACCTTTAACCCGCAGGAAGTCTAGGACGCTTTTATGCTGAACTGATAGATTCTAATATGAAACGATGCCCTGAATGCGGCCGAGAGTACGATAATACGATGATGTTCTGTCTCGACGACGGAGCCGAATTGCTCTATGGCCCTGCGTCGATGGATGAACCGGCGACGGCGATATTGCACTCGACGGCGGCTCCGGGTGAGGCTCCGACTCGTGCGCAGATCCATACGACAGAACAAACAGCAGTTCTTCCAAAACTGACCGAATCCCCGATCACGATTTCTTTCTCACGTAATAAGTCGTTGATCGTCGCCGCACTTGGGATCACTCTGGTCGCGGCCCTCGGCATCGGCAGTTATCTCTATTTCGGACGCGGCTCGACCAAACAGATTGAGTCGATCGCCGTGATGCCGTTCGTTAATGAGAGCGGCAATGCGGATGTCGAATATCTCTCGGACGGGATGACGGAAACGTTGATAAGCAGCCTGACCCAGCTTCCAAATCTGGACGTTAAGCCGCGTTCAACCGTCTTCCGTTACAAAGGGAAGGATACGGACCCGCAGGCCATTGGTAAAGAATTGAAAGTGCAGGCCGTTTTGACCGGTCGGGTCGTCCAGCGTGGACAGGATATTTCTCTGTTTGTTGAATTGATAGATATTTCTCGGGACAAGGCCATCTGGAGCCAGCAGTACAACCGCAAACAGTCTGACATTGTTTCACTCCAGACTGACGTCGCCCGTGATGTTTCCGGCAGGCTGAAAACCAAGCTGACCGGCGCCGACGAAGCCAAGGTAACGAAAACATATACAACCAATCCGGAAGCGTATGAGCTTTATCTAAAGGGCAATTATTACCTTTCAAAATTTACCGAGGAGGGCTGTAACAAAGCAATTGAGTACTACCAAAAGGCGATAGCGATAGACCCGAACTATGCATTGGCCTATCAAGGTGTCGCCGCCGCTTATGACACCGAATCTGATTTTTATTTGGCTCCAAACGAAGCCGAGCCCAAGGCGAAGGCGGCAGTTCTGAAAGCACTGGAACTGGATGACACGCTCGCGGACGCTCACTACACATTGGGGAAAATTGCGTTTTGGTATGAATGGGATTGGGCCATCGCTGAGAGAGAAACAAAGCGGGCCAGCGAACTTGACCCCGCGTACACCATCTATCCTCTGTATCTTGCCGCGATCGGCAGATCTGACGACGCCATAAGAGGTCAGGAAATGCGTCTACGAAGATTGCCTCTTGACCTGAACATGAGTTGGGATATGCAGGGTTGCTATCTCTTCGCCGGTAAATATGACCAAGCGATGGCACAGGCCGGTAAAACGCTTGAGATCGATCAGAATTTTTGGGCGTCTTACGTAACCCTGGGTTTGGTTTATGCACATAACAAACAGTACCCCGAGGCGATCGCCGCATTAGAAAAGGCTCACTCGTCAGATAATAGTACGGGGATAACCGGTAGCCTGGGTTACATCTATGCAGTTGCCGGGAAAAAAGCGGAAGCTCAGAGAGTGATCGATGAACTAAAGGAACTATCAAAGCA
>JAYUDV010000039.1:0-2607 GCA_043739565.1 Chloracidobacterium sp. | reverse complement strand
CCGGTTTTGATATTTCTCTCGAAAACGTCGAGACCACTCCGCCTTCACCGCTCGCCGCCTCGATCTCGGGCTTTTCGCTCCAAAACAAATTCCAATTGACGCCTTGGCGCTGTTTATCGAGCGTTGACTGCATTTCCGGCGTCAGGATCGGACATGTCGCGACATCGATCACGTCGTTGGAATCGCGTCGAAAATAGCCGAATGTTTGCTTTTCGCGGTCGAGGTGCCAGCGTGCCCGCGAGCGATACTGAAATTGCATCGGGCTCGGGATAATTGGGATCTCCGGTTCGAATTCGATCTTTCCGATACGGTGCAGGCAATCGCGGATCATTCCGACCTTCGTCTCAATCTGCGTCTCGTAAGCCATCTGTTGAAAATCGCATCCGCCGCAAGTGCCGAAATACGGGCACGGTGGCGCGATCCGTTTTGGCGCCGGTTCGATGATCTCAACGATCTCGGCAAATGCGGTCCGCTTTTTGATTTGTGAAATCCGTACGCGCAGACGGTCGCCCGATACCGAGAGCGGGACAAAGACGGTGAGATTTTCGGCAAAGGCCAGCCCGAATCCTCGCGGAACAATTTTCTCTATTTTGACCGAGAGGAGGTCGCCTATCTTGTAATCGACGCTCAAGCTATGCTTTCAACCTCGATCTCGATACCGCCGACAAAATTGGCAAAGAGATTGTAAAGTAGAGCGGCAATTGCGCCGCCGATAAATCCCATAATGCTGTAAAAGATCGGCAGTCCGATCATCACCAAAATTCCCACAATAACCCCGCCGCCGCCAACCGCAAACGCGGCATTACCGCCGACCATTCCGGCGCCGAACAGCGAGTAAATAATGATTATCAGCCCGTACGGAATGCTGATAAGAAGGCTGATCACCAACAAAATGGCCGCCTCCATCTTCGCAACCGAAAGAACGCCGAGCTTTTTGATCCTAAGCTTATTCATTTTTGCTCCTATGTTGATTTGTAAGGACTTGTCTTATTTACCACAAAACGGGAGCAAAACAAACTTTGCTCTATTTGAGGGCAAAATTTCCCAGTTCGAGCGTCTCTCGCAGAGTCTTTAGATCGTCAGCCTTGGTGTAGGAAATCGTGAACATGATCGCAAAACCCTTTCGGACGGTCGCGTACATTCGCTTTTTACCGGCGGCGGTCGATGTGTCGATAAAGGCAAATTGCTTTGCACCGAGCTTTTCGGCCTGCGTATCGGAGTATTTGAAATCGGTGGGCAGTTTCATTGCCGCATAAGTCGCGCGGATCGCGTCAAAATAATCGACGGCGTCCTTGATCTGCGGATTTGCCGCCAGATCCTCGGCCGATATACGTACGATCGCGTTGTCGGTCGCGCCGGGCATCGAGCGATACGCCGTGAGCAGGATATTTATGCGTTTTATCGCCTGATTTATTTTAGTTTTAGATGAAAGCGGCAGCGAATCCGGAGCCTTGAGGCCGAGGTCAAAGCCCTGCTTTTTCATATAATCCTCGAAATCATAGCCCGGGATAAGCCACGTATCGGGAAAGGTGACCTCAAAATTAAAGGTCTCGTTCGTGTACGTGCGACCCGAGACTGTCCCGAGATCAATCGACGGTTTGGCGGGAACTATAGCCGGCGTCGGACGCGGCTTTGGTCTGGGTTTGGTTTGGGCTGAGACAAAAGCGGCCAAAAATAATGTAAATAAAACAATGCCAAAAACCTTTTTCATAAATAGAACAACCCGAGCCTTGGGATTCCTGCCTCTTCGCGCAGACGCTTTAACAGCATCAGCTCGAACGTATTCTTGTACGCATCTGGCTCCATGTCGGCCTTGTAGCCGCGAAGCTGGCCCGCGACCTCTTTCTCCAAAGTCTTTAGATGCACACGTTCCCAATTTGTCAGCATCGCCCGGTCAAGTAATTTTTCGACATCGCCAAGCGTCGCATCCACCGTCTCAGCGTCACCGGTCAGATTCGCCGCCAATTCCTCAAGCCGTGCAACAGCGCGCGAAATATCCTCTACCAGATTTTCTTTGGAGTTGCTCTTGAGCGACCCGATCGCATCGTTGATATGAGCCGCGACAGCATCCGGCGAAAATGCCGCATCCGTCTCAGATTCGCTCGCCTTTCCTGCCTGCGACTTTAGCCATTCCGAATACTGGACCTCGACCTCCTCACGGCAGTAAAAAAGACTTTTGATCGTGCGTGTCCCGGCGGGCTGCTTGTCAAACACATCAAAGACCGATTCGACCGAGCGGATAACGATATAAAGCGGTATTCCGCGATCCTGCCACATCTCAATCAACGCCCAATCGAGCGGGCTCAGAAACAAATTCCTCGCCCGCCGCCGGATAAACGTGTCCTCGATCTCTGTGTAATAGTTGAAGTAGTTCAATGGTAAATTGTGAATCGTAATTAGTGAATGGAATTTTTGCCCAGCACTCACAATTCACCAATCATCATTATTACTATGCTAATCTATTTTCGCTATGGCAAAAGAGCGGCGAGAGAAATTTCAGACATCGTCGGGTATCGAATTACCCAACGATTACAACCCCGAAAACGTCACGCCGGTGGATTACGAACGCGATCTCGGGGATCCGGGAGAGTTTCCATACACACGCGG
>JAYUDV010000038.1:0-2610 GCA_043739565.1 Chloracidobacterium sp. | reverse complement strand
GTGTTTTTCAACCGGCAGCGATTCGCCGGTAAGGGCGGATTCCGAAACGTGCAGACCGTGAGCTTCGATAAGGCAGGCGTCCGCCGGAACGAGGTCGCCGGCGGATAGTCGAATGATGTCGCCGCGAACGACTTCTCGTCGCGTTATTTCGCTCCACTCGCCGTCACGAAAAACCTTGGCCGTAGGGGAAACTACTCGCTTTAGAGCTTCCGCCGCATTTTGCGAGCGAGAAGTCTGAACAAAATTCAGGATTACGCCCAGGAGTACCATCACGAGGATGATTACGGCGTTCACTACCTCGCCTACGATCGCTGATACGGCACTCGCAACCAACAATATGGCGATCAGCGGCTCGACAAAAAGCAGCAAAAACTGAACCATCCGCGACGTTTTTTGCGCTTTTACTGGATCGTTGTAACCGTATTGCTCCAGCCTCCGGCGTGCTTCCGCGGCCGTCAGACCCGTCAACATGACGGTCGATGGGACAGACCCGTCTGCGTTTTCGGTCGGCGATTGCATCATAGAGTAAACTCTTTGTTGATTGCGACGTGTTTTGTCGAAAATCTCATGAGACGGTCCGTGGCAATTACAATTTTCATAAATTTTCTCGTTTGAAACGAGTCCTTCCAACTAGAGAATGGGCAACAGTCAGCCGTTCGGCTCATTATTGCTTGTCAGCCTCATGGCATCGCGGGCAATTAGCAGTTCCTCGTTCGTCGGAATGACATAAACTTTCACTATTGCTGCGGCTTTGCTGATGATTCCTTCACGTCTGTTAGTGAATGCTTCGTTAAGCTGCGGATCGATCTCGATTCCCATCCAGTGCAGTTTTTCGCAGATCAACCGGCGTACTTCGGGCGAATTCTCCCCAATGCCGCCGGTGAAAACAATGGCGTTAGCACCGTTCATGGCTGCTAAATACGCACCAATGTATTTACTCGCGCGGTAACAGAATATTTCGATCGCGAGACGGGCGCGGCGGTCGCCGTTTTCTTCGGCTTCGGCCAACAGTTCGCGCATGTCATTGGTCAGGCCTGAAATTCCCAATAATCCGGATTGTTTGTTAACCAGCGATTCGATTTCCAGGGCCGATAAACCCTCCTTGGCGGCTATAAAATCAATGATCGCCGGGTCGAAATCGCCTGCCCGTGTTCCCATCACCAAACCTTCGAGCGGAGTCATTCCCATCGAAGTATCAATCGAATCTCCGTTCTTGATTGCCGCCGCTGAACACCCATTGCCAAGATGTAATGTGATAATATTCACTTTATTACGCTCAATTTTTTCCAGTTGGCGAAAGCGGTAGGCGACATAGCGATGCGACGTGCCGTGAAAACCGTAACGACGGATCTTATGCCGGCGGTAGAGTTGATACGGCAGGGCGTAAAGAAATGCGGTTTCGGGCAGCGTCTGGTGGAAAGCGGTATCAAAAACAGCGACGTTTGGCATTTCTTCGCCGAAGATTTCACGGCTGGCATTGATGCCTTGAATGTTTGCCGGATTATGCAGCGGAGCCAGTTCGATGCAGGCTTCGATGTCCCGCAAAACTTCATCGGTTATCAAAACCGATGCTTTGAACTTCTCGCCGCCGTGAACGACGCGATGACCGACAGCGTGAATATCGGACTTACTTTTGATTGCATCAACCTCCGATTCCTTCGAGATCACCCAGTTTAAGATCAATTTGACGGCCGCTCGTGTGTCACGCAACGGAGCGGTCGAATGATGTGCCGCTTTCCCCTCCGCGCTTAATGTGACAATCGCCTGTCCACCGTGAAACTCGACGATTCCGTGCGCGAGTCGTTCATCCGTGTCTTGCTCGATTCGATCCAGGTCGGTAGCGATGACCTGAAACTTTATCGATGAACTGCCGCAGTTGAGAACTAAAATATTCATAACTTCTAATACGGCCATTTCCAATCGAGCACTTCCGGCATATCGTCGCCAAATTCATTGATGTATTGGCGATGCTCAAAAAGGCGGTCGCGCATTAATTGTTTGACATAGGCACCGCTGTTTTCAAGCTGCGAAACGCGATCGATAACATCCATCACCAGATGAAAACGGTCGAGGTCGTTTAGTACGACCATATCGAAC
The DNA here is from genome assembly GCA_043739565.1 of Chloracidobacterium sp. Lineage (GTDB taxonomy): Bacteria > Acidobacteriota > Blastocatellia > Pyrinomonadales > Pyrinomonadaceae > OLB17. Next base: position 513 of record JAYUDV010000038.1, on the reverse strand, counting down.
GGTGTGGTCGTCGTGCCTTCTTCCTTATAACCGCGAACATGGATGTTATCATGGTTGGTACGGCGATATGTCAAACGGTGAATCAGGGTCGGGTAGCCGTGAAATGCAAAGATAACGGGTTTATCGGTGGTGAAGATCGAGTCGAAATCAACATCGGAAAGTCCATGTGGATGTTCCTTTACGGGCTGCAATTTCATCAAATCAACGACATTGACGACGCGGATCTTAAGGTCTGGGAAATTTTGGCGAAGAATATCGACCGCCGCCAATGTTTCCAGCGTCGGCACATCGCCGGCGCACGCCATCACAACGTCCGGCTCTCCGTTAGCGTCAGTACCCGCCCATTCCCAAATGCCGATCCCTGACGCGCAATGCTTTGCCGCGGCTTCTATATCGAGGAACTGCAACGAGGGCTGTTTTCCGGCGACGATCACGTTGACATAATTGCGGCTTCGCAAACAATGGTCGGCGACCGAGAGGAGCGTGTTGGCGTCGGGCGGAAGATAAACGCGA